>DAOLFI010000766.1:0-2494 GCA_035326385.1 Niabella sp. | reverse complement strand
AGATATAAAATGATAGCGTAGCGCCTGTATTACCTGCTTTTTATTATAGCTGAAAGATATAGTCATTTTTTATGTACGATGTATGGTGTACGATGTGTGATGTATGACGTACCCGATATTATATTGAGATGTATTGATAAACAAAAAGCGAAGCGGTGTTTATTTCGCTTCGCTTTAGTTTTTTAGTGGCTGCCAAGCGGCATGAACTTATTTGTTCATAGTAGTTTTAGCTTCCATGCTTAGCGTTGCATGGGGTACTGCACGCAGGCGCGCCTTATCAATAAGGTTGCCGGTAACACGGCAAATACCATAAGTTTTATTTTCTACGCGCATCAGGGCCTTTTCCAGGTGATCAATAAAAGTGATCTGACGGCTGGCCAGCTGGCTCAACTGCTCACGTTCCATACTTACACTTCCATCTTCCATGGTCATATAACGGCCTTCGTCCATATCACCCCCTTCATCACGACGGGTAATTAATCCCTGCAGGTAGGTTAACTCTTTTTTAGCCGCATCTAACTTCCTCAGGATAATTTCTTTGAACTCCTGTAAATCACTATCTGAATATCTTACTACTGGTTTCACGTGTTCGTTTTTAGGGGTGTCTAATATACTTTTGGTAAAATCCGGCTGGTACTTTACTGCACTTTTGGTAGAAAGCTTAGGTACTACAGGCGGTTTTAAGGACTGTTCTTTTTTAGGGGGTGCTACTTTGGCTGCGGCTTTTTTTCCAGCTTTAACCGGCGCGGCAGGAGGCGCTTTTTGTACTGTTTTAGCTGCCTTCTTTTTAGGCGGCGCTGCGGCAGTTTTAGCAGCCACTGGCTTTCCTGCAGCGGCAGGTGCAGCTTTTACAGCTTTAGCTTTAACTGGTGCAGTTTTACCCGACGGACGGGCCGTTTTCTTAGGCGCTGCTTTAACAGGAGCTTTTCCTGAAGGACGAACGGGTTTAGATGCTGCTTTAACGGTTACAGCTTTCCCGCCAGCGGAACTTTTAGGTTTAGGAGCCGCTTTCTTGGCTGCTACGGCAGGTTTACTTTGCTTTTTAACCGGCGCTGCTTTTTTAGCCGGTGCGCTTTTTTTTGTAGCCATGTATTTTACCCTTTTTTAGATACAATCGTTTGTAAAATGTGTTCATTTATATCAATTTCTATACCACTACCATTTGTTATAGGCTGAAAGTTTATATTTTCAGCCAGAATTTCCGCGCAAATATAGTCTTTATAGGTAGTTAATGAGCTTTTTAATGTCTCATTTGTGTCAATTACAACATTTATTTTATCCGTAAGTTCAAAACCACTGTCTTTCCTGATTTTTTGAATACGGTTTACAAACTCGCGTGCATCGCCTTCCTGCTGTAATTCGGGTGTAATAGTAATATCCAGGGCTACGGTAAGGGAACCTTTGGACGCTACTGTCCAACCGGGAATATCTTCGCTCGTAATCTCTGTTTCATCTGTGCTGATAGTAATTACTTCATCGGCTATAGTGAGCGGATAGCTTCCCTCGCGCTCTAACCGGCTGATATCTTCCTGCGTAAACTGTGCCAATGCAGCAGAAACAGTTTTCATCTTTGGCCCCAGCTTTTTACCGAGAGCAACAAAATTGGGCTTGATCTTCTTTTTAATAAACCCTTCTGTTTCAGTTAAATAAGATAGTTCTTTTACGTTTACTTCAGATTTAATCAGCTCTTCAATCCTTTGTAATTGCTCTTTCATAGCCAGATTCAGCACCGGGATCAAAACCTTTTGCAGCGGCTGGCGTACTTTGATATTCACTTTTTTTCTTAAAGAAAGAATGAGCGAGCTGGCGTCCTGGGCCAGTTGCATTCTTTCTTCTAAAGATTTGTCAATCAGCGCGTCATCAGCTTTGGGAAAGAAAGCATGATGCACAGATTCCACTGTATGACGACCGGTAACTTTATTCAGGTTCCGGTACACCGCATCACTAAAGAAGGGAGCAACAGGGGCCATCAGGCAACAGATAGTTTCCAGGCACTCGTACAGCGTTTGGTATGCCGATACTTTATCTGACTCATATTCGCCTTTCCAGAAACGGCGGCGGCACAGGCGCACATACCAGTTGCTCAGGTGCTCATCTACAAAATCTTCTATGAACCTGCCTGCCTGTGTAGGCTCATAATCATCCATTGCCATGGTAACATTTTTTACCAGCGAATGCAGGGACGATATGATCCAGCGGTCAATTTCGGGCCTTTCGCTCATAGGCATATAAGGCTCTTTAAATGTAAAGCCATCTACATTGGCATAAAGGGCAAAGAACTGGTAGGTATTATACAGTGTGCCAAAGAATTTACGCTGCACTTCTTTGATACCATCAATATCAAATTTAAGGTTATCCCAGGGAGAAGCATTGGTGATAAGGTACCAGCGGGTAGCATCGGCGCCGAATTTCTCGATGGTATCAAACGGATCTACCACGTTGCCCAGGCGCTTGCTCATTTTATTGCCGTTCTTATCCAGCACCAGCCCGTTGC
>DAOLFI010000765.1:0-2496 GCA_035326385.1 Niabella sp. | reverse complement strand
CGATAAAGGCAAGACTGTCGACCAAGCCTGGCCTATGGCGGGTAAGACTGTCATATATGGGGCTCCCGCTTTTAGCTTTCCGGAGGCTGTCGAGAAAATGACGGATCCGAAGAATACGGTTTAGTTCCTGGCTGGACAAACTCATATTATCATTTATTCTGTCATAGGGAATAATTGTATGGGCAGGAACCTTCATACTCTCAATGCGGATAGTGCCGGATGCAGAACGGAGCGAATACCAGATAGTAAAAGCAGAACTACCCCCAAACAGCAAACAGAAAATAATCAGTGCCGTGATCATTTGCCGGTGTTGCCATCTTGCCGTTTTCCGGTTCAGGTAATCTGCTGCACGTCTTTGACCGCGCTCCACAGCTTGTCCTAACTTCTGAAATACTCCATACATCACCGAAGGTTTGTCCCTTCTTCTCCTAAATAGCTTAAACATAATTCATCGTTTTAACGGCTTTCTGTTTTTATATCCTGATTGTTGACGATCTCCCAGCGCTCAATCAAAAACCCATGATTGTTGTTGTCGCTTTGTATCATTCCCACCCTCACATAACCCTGCGTAACGATGTTTCGGGTAAGCACAGAAGTTGGCCGGGTAATATACTGGCGACCAGTACAGTGGAAACGATAAGGCGCTTTTGCCATATCCAGTTCTATGCTGTCTATCTCTATGGTTTGAGAAATATTACCCGATATCATATTGTTATAGTACCCCGCCTCTTTCATATTCTGGTAAATTCGCCGGGCAGAGCCATCAGCCAGGTACAGCGCTTTGGTTATTTGCGATTGGATCGCCTTTTCATCTGGTGATAAAGTGAAAAACAGCGTGTGAAAGGTTCTAATATGATCCCTTAATTCTACCGGAAAGTTGCGTTCTTCTGCAACGGCCTCCACTAATTTTCCATTTATCAGCACATATACTTTACCACGATTCGAGATCAGTGTAGCGTTGGTTCGATAGATGATATAACCCGAGAGCAGGAAACTCCCAATGACGATTATCATTGTGAACAAACGCATATACCGGAACGCCATATCTATATTTTTCATTTTTGTGAACATACATTACTGGTTTTCGTTATCCTTTTTACCGCCTTTAAAATTTATCGTACATATTAGCACCTGCACTGCCTATCTTCTTACCAATATCAGCCGCCGTACCGGTGCCTGCATCTTTACCAGAGTAGCCCTGATATATATCGTAGGGCGCTTTCATGATATTACCAGCTCCCGCAAGAGCACGGCCAGCCATTGCACCCGCAACGCCACCTGCCATACCACCCACTGCCATTGCCGCACCGGTAGTCCTACCGGTAAGGGAATCGCCGCCACCAACCCAAAGTACCTGGTTGGCAATATTGGGTACAGAGAAATATCCTATGATGCCTATAATTAGAAATATCATGTATCCCAGATCGGTGCGACTGAAAAAAGTATCACCGGTTTCTGCGACCTGGCTAATATCTATTTGTAACATTTGTTCCTGGATCTTACCTATTACCGCCCCGAATAAATTGCAAATTGGTAACCACAAAAACACATTGATATAACGGGCCAGCCAGTGTTTGAGGGTATGACCGAAGCCATCAAACACACTTAGTCCAAAAACCAGCGGCCCCAGGATAGCGAGGATAAGTAAATTAAAAGTACGCATGGTATTGATGGCAAGCGAAGCTGCTGCAAATAGCAATTGCAGCACTTCAGCAATTACTTCCTTTATACCGTTACGGAAATTATAACCAAACTTAGCAGCAGCAAAACGGATGTCGTTACCTACACTTTCCATCCAGCCTTCATCACCGGGGTTTTCATCCGGATGCGTGTACTTGTACCATTTATCCCTGTCGCCCTCACCTGAAGGCCCTACATACATTTGATAGACATCTGAATTTTTAACAGCTTCTTCTTTCTGTTTCAACAACACTTCGATGGCAGCATCAGATTTTTCCACCATGTTTTTGGTGCCGTTAACCACAGGCTGCATTACTCCCCCTATAAGTGCGATCACAGATGGAAAAATCGCAATTGCAAATCCAATAACGAAAGGTTTGAATAAGGGATAAAAATCAATTGATTCCGCCCTGGAAATATGGCCCCACACTCTTGCAGCTATATACCAGAGTGCCGCAAACCCTGCAAGGCCCCGACCCACACCAATTAATTCACTGCACAATGGCAACATCTCTTCATAGAGTTGCTCCAGCACACTGTGCAGGCTTTGAACTTCGTTGGCCCAGCCACTAATGGTTTGTGCCTGTGTGGTTATTGGCAATAACATGCCCACTGCTGCGACAAGCATCTCAGCTTTCCATACCGTCCTCATTTCACCTAAGATTTAATCATTCACTAATCCCGCTCACACTATCCGCATCAAATCCCGAGCTATCAAGGGTTGCTATATAATCCCTTCAAAACTTTTACGTCTTTGTTTTCTTTGGCCCGTTGCAAAGCCAATACCTGTGCCTGGTTATTGAACCGGCGCATAAA
>DAOLFI010000764.1:0-2506 GCA_035326385.1 Niabella sp. | reverse complement strand
AAGTTCTGGGCAGATTTGCAGGACAGGCTGGATGATGTAAAGCAAAAACCACTTCCTTATAAGTACCAGGCTCCTGAGCTTTTATGGAAGCAGCTAAAAAAAGCGACTGACGAAGATTTTGATGAGAGTCCGGTTACTGCAGTTACCGAAGAAGACTTCACAACAGTTTTTGATGCTATAATGGCTATACCGGAAGGGTTTACCCCTCTGAAAAAAGTAGATAAGATATTAAAGGATAAGATAAAGCTATTTAAGGAAGAAGGCAAGATTGACTGGGCTACAGCCGAGTTAATGGCATTTGGAACAATTATGGTTGATGGCGCCGATGTAAGAATGTCAGGGCAGGATGTAGGCCGGGGTACTTTTAGCTCCCGCCATTGTATTCTAAGAGATGAGGTAAATGATGCCAGGCATAATCGCTTAGATAATATACCCGGAGCTGAAGGCAAAATAAGAATATTTAATTCCCTGCTCAGCGAAAATGCTGTATTGGGCTTTGAATACGGATATGCTTTGGCAACACCTAATGCTTTGGTGCTGTGGGAAGCCCAGTTTGGAGATTTTGTAAATGGTGCCCAGACTATTATTGACCAGTTTATAACCGGGGCTGAGCAAAAATGGAACAGGATGAATGGTTTAATAATGCTGCTGCCACATGGTTATGAAGGACAGGGACCCGAGCACAGCAGTGCCCGTATGGAACGGTTCCTGGTGGCATGCGCCGAGTTAAATATTGTGGTTACCAATATCACTACTGCTTCCAACTATTTCCATGCTTTAAGGAGGCAGCTTGCATGGCCTTTCAGAAAGCCGTTGATCAACTTTGCCCCTAAGGCCAATTTACGGCATCCGGGCACCTATTCTGAAAAATCCGGGTTCCTCACTGGTTCATTTAAAGAGGTGATTGACGATACCTATGTTGAGGTAGAAGCGGTGAAGAAAGTATTGTTCTGTAGCGGAAAAGTATATTACGATCTGCTGGAAAGACAGCAAAAAGATAGCCGTAAGGATGTGGCCATTGTTAGATTAGAGCAGATATACCCGCTGCCAGGCAAACAGCTGGCAGCCCTGTATAGCAAGTATAAAAATGCAGTCTGGTATTGGGTACAGGAAGAACCGTTAAATATGGGAGCTGCTTCTTTCCTGCAAATGAACCTGAAGCAAATCAATTATGGCATCATCAGCCGGAAAGCCAGCGCTTCTACAGCATCAGGATTTATGAAAGTGCATAAGGCGGAACAGGAAGAAATTGTAAATACCGCATTTACTATTTAATGTGTGGTTGAAGCATACCGAAATTTTAAATTAACGATCGGGCGGAATAGAAATTCCGCCCTCTTATATTCAAAACTAAACATGAGATCGTTATATTAATTTCTGATTAAGTGCTTTTACCACTGCTTCAGCCACAGAGTTTACCTGCAGCTTCTCATATATTTTTTTGATATGCGTGTTAATGGTATGGATGCTGAGATCACAGGCAGATGCAACCATTTTATGGCTGTATCCTTTTACCAGGAAAGCTAAAACTTCTTTTTCCCGCGGAGTCAAAGATATTTCCTGGTTGCTTTCGTAAAACACGTTTTTCTGAAAAGCCGTCAATACTTTTCGGGCAATAGAGGCAGTCATGGCTGCATCACCGTTATAAACATCTTCTACTGCCTGAAGCAGCTGTGCAGGGGTTGATTTTTTTAAAATATAACCCGAGGCGCCGGCGCAGATGGAAGCAAATATTTTGTCATCATCTTCAAAAACAGTTTGCATTAATACCTGAACTTTAGGAAAATTCATGCGTATAAGCTTTACGCCTTCAATACCATTCACATTAGGCATGTCAATATCCATCAGCACCACGTCCGGTGCTGTTTTCCTGACATCGGCAATTACATTGCTGCAATCAAAAAAAGCCCCTACACAACTCATTTTAGGGGAGGAATTGATAAGCATGCAGAGGCTTTCTCTGCGGTAGGCGTTATCGTCAAAAACAGTAACTTTAATAGGGGTACTACTCATCTTATAACCAAAGATAGCTTAAGGATAAGTAGTAACCGATCCCTAATTCGAGGTATATTAGTTATATCGGTATAATAATTATAATTGTTATGTGCCCTTGTTGTCTCTCTTTTATCATTTTTACGTAATTTGCCGGTCTATACTACAAAATCATATTATTTTATGGCTGTTGATATTAAAGTGCCTGCAGTTGGAGAGTCAATAAGTGAAGTAACCTTATTGAAATGGGTAAAGAAAACGGGGGATTATGTTGACCGTGATGAGGTAATTGCAGAACTGGAAAGTGAAAAAGCTACTTTTGAAGTAAATGCTGAAAAAGCAGGCGTGCTCTCCACAACTGTGAACGAGGGAGATACTATAAATATAGGTGACGTAATAGCCAGCATTGATGATACAGCCGCCAGGCCCGCTGATGAAGCCGGCACGGAAGTAAGTAATGATACCAAGGAAGCTGCGGAGCCTGTAGCAGTTATCGCTCCTGTTCAGGACGAGG
>DAOLFI010000024.1:0-12628 GCA_035326385.1 Niabella sp. | reverse complement strand
GGGTGACATTGATTTTCAAACTTTTAGCCTACTTGTCATTAACAGCTTGACGAAGGCGAACTGCTTGATTGTCTATATTTCGCCTTCCGATAGCTATCGGAACAATATGACAATCAAGGAGCCTTTTGGTCAGCCTCTTTTGTGTGCTATCGCTCTAATACCCTACCGCAACGCTTCATTCACACCATCAAACGTGGCTGTGCGATGCGTCCTCGCTTCGTACTTTGTATGCTATCACCTCCTGGCGATATATAACTATTGCACGAATATACCCTACCGCGGCGCTTCGTTCACACTATCAAACCAGCTGCTGTACTTTACATAATTATTAGCGATCCGGTTGATCTGGCCGCTTACCAGTTCCTCCGAAATACTTTTTACTTTTTTAGCGGGCACGCCTGCATAAATACTGCCGGTTTCACAGATGGTATTTTCCAGAACAACGGCGCCCGCAGCAATGATAGTATTGCTGTGCACTATGGCATTATCCATAACAATAGCGCCCATCCCAATTAATACATTATCCTCTACCGTACAGCCGTGTACAATAGCATTATGTCCGATAGATACGTTGTTCCCGATAGTAGTGCCTGCACCCAGATAGGTACAATGAATGCAGGCCCCATCCTGTACGTTCACCTTATTGCCCATCTTAATAAAATTTACATCCCCTCGCAGCACGGCATTAAACCAGATGCTGCACTGATTGCCCATTTGTACATCCCCTACAATGGTAGCATTAGGTGCAACAAAACAATCCGCTCCAAATTGAGGTTCTTTTCCTTCAACAGGTAATATTACCGGCATAACTTGTTTTTTGCTAAGATAATAAAATGATAATCGCTGTGTGCAGTCTCCTGATTTCAGCCAATTAGTTACATTTGCCCGATGCAGGAAAAAATAGATAAGATAAAAGAGTTATATAAAGAATGGAGCGGCCAGGAGCCTGCTTCAATAGATATACTACCGCAGGCTGGGAGCGAGCGCCGTTACTTCAGGCTTTGGAACGAAAAGAAAGAGCCGGTAATAGGTACACATGGCGCCAATATCCCGGAAAATGAGTCGTTCCTGTATTTTTCTGAACAGTTTTCCGCAAAAGGATTACCCGGGGCTAATATTTATGCAGTTAGTGAAGACCGGCAATTTTACCTTCAGGAAGATTTTGGCGATGTATCGCTGATCAGCCGGCTGGAAAAAGAAGGATATGCGCCCGAAGTTTATGCCTTGTTTAAACAAAGCCTGGAAAAGCTGGCTAAGCTGCAGGTAGAAGGAGATAAAGGCCTGGATTACAGTAAATGCCTTACCAACAGTGAGTTTGGCAAGCAGGCCATTATGGCCGATCTGCTGTATTTTAAGTATTACTTTTTAGATGCGTTACGCAAACCATACGATAAGCAGAAGCTGATAGATGATTTTGAAGCGCTAAGCACTTACCTTACCCATACCGATCACAAGTTCTTTATGTTCCGCGACTTTCAAAGCCGGAATATACAGGTAACATCTCCCCCTTCGGGGGAGGTGGGGGAGGCCGTGCATTTTATCGACTACCAGGGAGGAATGAAAGGTGCACCGCAATATGATGTGGCCTCTTTATTATGGCAGGCCCGTGCCGCATTGCCCGAAGACTGGAAGAAAGAACTTTTGAAAGATTACATGACGGCGCTGGAGCCTTTGCTGGATAAGCCTTTAAACAGATCCAGCTTTAAAAGCCAGTATAATGGCTATGTATTGATAAGGTTGCTGCAGGTACTGGGCGCATATGGCTTCAGGGGCCTGTTTGAAAGAAAGGCACACTTTCTGACCAGCATACCTCTTGCATTAAAGAACTTAAAAGCATTTATAGAAACGCATCCTATGGGTATTTCAGTACCCGAATTTGATAAAGTGTTGCAGCTATGCGTGGCCGATGAAATAATACAGCAGTTCACTCCCGTACAGGCAACAGCCGAAACCCCGCTTGTGGTAAAAGTGTGTAGCTTTTCTTTCAAAAAAGGGTTGCCGATAGAAGATAAGGAGAATGGAGGTGGTTTTGTATTTGATTGCAGGGGCATATTGAATCCCGGGCGGGTAGAAAGTATGAAATGCCAGACCGGCAGGGATAAGGATGTGATACAGTTTTTAGAACAGCAGACAAAAATGCCTGAATTTTTGCATAGCGTTTTTGATGTGGTGGACATAAGCGTGGAAGATTATATTAAACGCGGTTTTGACAGCTTATACATAAGCTTTGGCTGTACCGGCGGCCAGCACCGCAGTGTATACGCGGCCGATGCTTTAGCAAGGCATTTGAAAAATAAGTTTAAGGTTAAGGTTGAACTGAACCATTGGGTACAGGATGCGAAGGCGTGGGTCAACGAGAAAAGTCAATAGCCAATAGACCATAGTCTATAGTTTTCACAAATTCAGGTTTTTCATGTCATTGAGTTTTATTGTATGGCGTTCAAATTTGAAAGTTTAAAAGTATGGCATCTGGCAGCAGATTTATCTAATCAAATTGATTTGCTTACTAAATCTTTTCCCATTGAAGAAAGATATAGTTTGTCCAGCCAGATAAAACGAGCTGCCGATTCTGTTGCTTTAAATATAGCTGAGGGGAGTACAGGGCAAACGGATCCGGAGTTCAAAAGATTTTTAGGTATTGCGCTCAGGCCAGCTATCGAAGTGGTTGCAGCGCTGCTTCTTGCAAAAGGTCGCAGTTATATTTCAGAAGAAACAAAGCAAAAATTTTATAACGAATACGAAATACTGTGTAAAATGATATCCGGTCTAAGAGACACTCTTTGATATGAAGGATGTCAGAAATTATAAGAAACAATGGACCATCGACTATCGACTATCGACATTTCCCAGGCTCTCATCTTCTGTGCCGGCCTGGGCACCCGTTTCAAACCGTGGACAGACAAGCATCCTAAAGCACTGGCCGTGATCAATGGAAAGTCTCTGCTGCAGAGAAACGTTGAGTACCTGCAACAGTATGGTATCAGAGAAGTGATTGTAAATGTGCATCATTTTGCTGATCAGATCGAGGATGCTGTGAAGGAAAACAATGGCTGGGGAAGTAATATTATTATCAGCGATGAACGCGATGCCGTACTGGAGACCGGTGGTGGATTAGTTCATGCAAAGCATTTATTCAAACCGGGAGAAAAATTTATTACCTGCAATGCAGATATATTGACTGATTTAGACATCAATAAACTGCTTGCCTTTCACGAACAGGAAAAACCTTTGATCTCCTTTGGTGTAAGCAACAGGAAAACCTCCCGTAACTTATTGTTTGATGAAAACAACAGGCTTTGCGGCTGGCGTAATAATTCAACAGGCGAAGAAAGAATATCAGTTCCTAAAGATCATTTAATCGCTAAAGCTTACGATTGCGTAGCAGTATTTGAGCATAGCGTATTTGATCTGATCCGTTTCTCAGGAAAATTTTCGTTGATTGATCTGTACCTCGATCTGGCAAAAACCCAAAAGATAATGGGTTTTGATCATAGCGGTGACAGATGGGTGGATGTAGGCAAGCCGGAAAGCGTGGCTGTAGCTGAAGCAATGTTTCCTGAAAAGTAAATCAATTAACAGGTTGAAAGGTTGACAAGGATATTCTCCTTATCAACCTTTCAATTTTTCAACTAACCCTACTTCGCCACCTGCATCGGGTTTTTACCTGTGCTTTGTCCGCGCCGGGGGCCTCTTTCTGTTTTTTGAGAAAAGGCTTTAAACCTTGTGGGTGCGGGCATAGTGCCCCAGGTATTGTTGGTTACATCAATATCGGCTGTCTCCTGCAGCGGGTCTAATTGTATAGAAGCCACTTCTTTATTCTTTACAAAGAATTTTTTCACCTGCTGCTCATTGTACCTCCATATTTGTGCAGGTATACGATCCGTTTCTTTAGTACCGTCTTTATAGGTCCATTCAATAATGATCGGCATTACCAGGCCGCCTTTATTGCTAAAGCTGAGCTCGTAAAAGTATTTATTGGCAAATTTTTCTCTGGCTTCGGGGGTTAGCGCTGTAACAGTCATAGGCATATCAATAGTATATGTTTGCGTGGTATCTACTTTCTCCATGCCACGTGCATAGCGCCAGTAAAAATCACGGGCTTCCGGGTTAATATCAGTATAAAAGCGAATGCTTTTATCTTCACGGTTACGGATCTTTGAAATATCATCATAAGGATTAGTGGCCGGAGCTTCTATCTTTTTTTGTGTAGTAGTTGCTTCGGGCAGCTTGCTGTTAAGGTCAGCTCTTGCATATTTAACGGTATCCAAAGAAATATCAACCGGCTGTATGCCATAAAACCAGCCACGCCAGAACCAGTCCAGGTCCTCACCACTGGCATCTTCCATGGTGCGGAATAGGTCGGCCGGGGTGGGATGTTTGAAAGCCCAGCGACGCGCATACTCTTTAAATGCAAAGTCAAACAGCTCGCGGCCCATAATGGTTTCGCGTAAAATATTTAAAGCTGTAGCCGGCTTGGTATAGGCATTCGGACCAAAACCAATAATATTTTCGGAATTGGTCATTATGGGCTCCAGCTGCTCTTTGGGTAATTTCATATAATCCACAATAGCGCCGGCCCAGCCTTTTTTAGTAGGAAATTTATTATCCCATAGTTCTTCAGTAAGATACTCCACAAAGCTGTTTAATCCTTCGTCCATCCAGCTCCACTGACGTTCATCACTATTTACGATCATGGGAAAAAAATTATGTCCCACTTCGTGTATAATGACGCCAAGCATCCCGTTCTTTACAGACTCGCTGTAAGTACCGTCTTTTTCAGTTCGCCCGTAGTTAAAACAGATCATCGGGTATTCCATACCGTTGGCTGCCTCCACGCTTTGGACAACAGGATAGGGATAAGGAAAGGTAAAGTCGGAATAGGTTTTAATAGTATGAGCAACGGCAAGTGTTGAAAACTTTCTGTATAAAGCATAGGCCTCTTTACCGTAAAAGCTCATGCACATGATCTTTTTACCGTTTACCAGCTGTGGCATGGCGTCCCATATAAATTTCCGGGAGGATGTCCAGGCAAAATCCCTCACATTATCGGCTTTGAAGATCCATGTTTTAGTTTTGTTGCTTTTGCTTTTTTCGGCAGCGGTAGCTTCGGCAAGCGTCACAATTTCAACAGGCTCTTTTGCCTTTGCAGCCTGGTTGTAACGGGCCAGCCGGGCAGGGCTTAACACCTCTGCATAGTTCTGACATTCGCCGGTAGCTCCAACTATATGATCAGCCGGGACCGTCATCTGAACCCTGTAATTGCCAAAGGTTAAGGCAAACTCCCCGCGGCCTGTAAACTGGTGATGCTGCCATCCCTGAAAGTCGCTGTACACACATACCCGGGGAAACCACTGTGTTATGGTGTACAGGTTATTACCATCTTCTGCAAAATGCTCGTAGCCGCCACGGCCTCCATCTTTCATCCGATCAATGATTTTGTACGACCAGTCTATTTTGATAATATATCTCTGGCCGGGTTTTAAAGGCGTTGGCAGATCCACCCGCATCATGGTTTTATTGATCGTATATTTTAATGCCATGCCGTTGGCATCCGTGATCTTTTTTATTGTAACGCCTTTACCGTTATCCACTTTTCCGGTTTTCTCCTCTATTGTTTGTAATGCAGCATCGGTAAGCCCCTGCGGCATTTGAGACGACGTTTGATAGTTGGCATTATTGATATTGCTATGCTGGTTTTCATCTAACTGGAACCAGATATAGGTAAGCACATCCGGCGAATTATTGAAATAATCCAGCGTCTCGCTTCCCGTTAAAATATTATTTTTTTCATCCAGTTCGCATTTTATATCATAATCGCAACGCTGCTGCCAGTATTTGGGACCGGGTGCTCCGCTGGCAGTGCGGTATTCATTGGGAGTTGGCAAAATAGTACCCAGTTGCTCAAATTTATTTCCGTGATTGCTGGTGGGGTTATTTTGGATATCCTGTGCAAAGGAGGATGCGTATAATCCTAAGCCGGCAATGAATAAAGATAGTTTATGCATACTATTTGTTATGTGTGTTATAGTTAGATATTAATTTTGCTCATAGTCAATGGGCGTTAACTATGAGTCTTTTGCCGGGATAATAAAAAATCAACCCGGAATCCTTTCAATTGCCATTTTTGCAGCAAAAGCAAAAACAGCCAGTGATACTACGAATATATAAACTCTTTGAGGAATTTTTATAAGATCGAGCAGAAGTTTACTGATCAGGAGGATGATCAATACCACTACTACCTGGCCGGCCTCCAATCCTGCATTAAAGCCAAAAAGTCCCCAGCCCAGCGACTGATCGCTGGCCAGCATCATCCTGATGGAATTGGCAAAGCCCAGGCCATGTATCAAGCCAAAAAAGAGTGCAAGAAAATAATTGCTGTTTACATTTTTCACAGGTTTGCCGTTTACCATGTTCCAGAGCGCCGTGAGAACAATAGTTATGGGAATTAAGAACTCTACCCAGGAAGAAGAAATGCGTATAATGTCCAGCACACTAAGCGCTAATGTAAGCGAGTGCCCGATGGTAAAAGCCGCTACCAGTACCAGCACTTTTTTCCAGTCTTTGAAAGTATAAACAACCGCCAACGCTAAAATAAACAACTGGTGGTCCAGCGCATCAGTACTGATAATGTGTTTCCAGCCTTCAGTAAAGTAAAAGTTAAAATCCGTCATATTTTTGTGAAGTTAGCATGTTTAAAGGTTGAAAAGTTAACAATCCACATCTCCTGACGCTAACATTTTGTACATGAAGAAAGCTACTTTTTGATCTTCATGCTATTTTCGCAAAATATGTTAGCAGCAGTAATGATCAACAAATGGCTCTTAAGCCTGCTCTTAAGCTTTGCAAATGTACACCCTTACCACGTAAGTGCTACAGAAATGGAGTACGATGCAAAAAGCAAAAGAGTAGAAATCAGCACCAAAATCTTTACAGATGATTTTGAGAATGTACTGGTAAAATTATATAAACAGAAAACCGATCTTTCCAGCCAGGCTTTAAGACCGCAAATGACCCTATTGATAGAGAAATATATCACAACACATCTTAGCCTGAAAAACAATAATAAAATTTTACCGCTTAAGCTATTTGGCTGGGAAGTGGATCATGAAGCGGTATATATTTATACGGTTGCTGATGCTCCCGTTTTTGATCCCAAAAATATTACCGTTGAAAAAACAGTTTTGTACGACCTGTTTGATGATCAGGTGAATATTATTCATTTCATATACAACAGCAAGCGGATAAGCAATAAGCTGGTATATCCCGAAAAAAAAGTGCAGTTGTCTTTTTAAGTTTTAAGCTGTGTTATTCTTATGGCGATGGATAAACACACAAAAAGGGCGATTTGTCCGATACCCTGCCCCTGTTATTATCTGCTTCAAAAATTTACTGTAAATTCATCCCTTTAAATTGTTTTGCATGAGATGTAAATTCCTGTTCACTTTTCTTTTGATGGCGTTTGGCTGCGCTGCTTTCGCTCAAACAAGATCCAGGTACAACGCTAAAGAGGCTTTTGATCCTCAATTTTATCCCTACCCGGGAAATGAATATCGTAGCGCCAGCGGTGAACCAGGATCTAAATACTGGCAGAACAGGGCAGATTATAAGATCAGCTGTACTATCGATACTGTTAATCATACTATAACCGGGTCGGAAGAGCTTCTATATACCAACAACAGCCCGGATAACCTGAAGTTTTTATGGCTGCAACTGGATCAGAATATTTATCGGAAAGATTCTCGCGGTTCAGCTACCACCACCGCAGCAGGCGGGCGCTGGGCAAATACAGATTTCACAGATGGGAACGTCATCAAATCAGTTACTGTTGAAGTAAATGGTAAAAAATATACCCCTGGATACACTATTACCGATACCCGTATGCAGGTATGGCTGCAGGAACCTTTAAAAAATGCCGGTAAAATAAAGCTGTATATTGACTGGTCTTTTACTGTACCCATGTATGGAACTGACCGGATGGGCAGATTACAGACAAAGAACGGATGGATATACGAAATTGCCCAATGGTTTCCCCGTATGTGCGTATATGACGACTTGCAGGGCTGGAACGTATTACCTTATACAGGACAGGGAGAGTTTTACCTGGAGTATGGCGATGTGGAATTTGCGGTAACAGCTCCGTCAGACATGATTGTAGTTGGATCGGGTGAGCTGCTGAACCCTGCCGAATGTTTTTCTGCAACAGAAGCAAAGCGGTATGCCGATGCAAAAAACAGCGAAAAAACAATAATGATACGCAGCGCTGCAGAAGTAAATGCAGGAATAAAAACAACCAAAGCTGCCAATACCTGGAAATTCAAAATACAAAACACGCGCGATGTAGCCTGGGCCGCATCCAAAGCGTTTGTGTTTGACGGAGCCCGGATCAATTTACCCAGCAGTAAAAAATGCGTAGCCCTGAGCGCTTATCCTGTTGAGTCAATCACAGCCAACGGATGGCAGCGCAGCACCGAATTTACCAAAGCCTCTGTTGAGCATTATTCCGCGAAATGGTTTGAGTATCCTTATCCTGCTGCAACCAATGTTGCAGGCATTGTTGGAGGTATGGAATATCCCGGTATTGTATTTTGTGGTTATCGCGCAAAAGGTAGCGATCTTTGGGGTGTAACCGATCATGAATTTGGCCATATCTGGTTTCCTATGATAGTAGGCAGCAACGAAAGAAAATATGCCTGGATGGATGAAGGCTTTAATACTTTCATGAACGATCTTTCTACAGAAGCTTTTAATAAAGGCGAATTTTATCAAAAGCAAAGTGAAGAGGAAGCCAGGAGCTCTTTTGGTCAATATATAGACGGCATATATACCATTCCCGATGCCGTTCAGCAAAGCAGCCTTGGCGTTACCGCCTATTATAAACCTGCACAAATGTTACACGCTTTAAGGAATAATGTACTGGGTGCGGAGCGTTTCGATGCAGCATTTAAAGAATATATAAACCGCTGGGCGTACAGGCATCCGGCACCCTGGGATTTTTTCCGCACCATGGAAAATGTAGGGGGTGAAGATCTTTCCTGGTTCTGGCGTGGCTGGGTGCTCAATACCTGGAAGATAGACCAGGCCGTGAGATCTGTTGCATATAGAAATAATCTGCCTTCAAACGGTGCTGTTATTACAATCGAGAACCTGGAGCAAATGCCTATGCCGGTTACCCTGCTGGTAAAAGAAAACAACGGGAAAGAACAGCGCCTGTCGCTTCCCGTTGAAATATGGCAGCGTAGCGGCACCTATACCTTCACAGTACCTACTACCAATGAAATAAAGGAAGTAAGGATTGATCCTGATAAAACCCTGCCCGACTGGAACCGTGTTAATAATGTTTGGATGAAGAAATAATACCGGACAAAGTTTCACTCCGCGCTATGCGAAGCGAAGAGGCTTTGCAATATTTATTCTGTAGCCTCATATCTCACCTGCTTCACACCTTATATGAAGTCGTGCTGTGCGAAGCGTCCTCGCTTCGCAATATTATGCTGTCGCCTCCTGGCGACCCTTGCTATGCGAGCATCTTCACCTCGTATTCTGTAATCATTTATGGAAAAAACTTGCTTTTGTTTCTTAATAGCAAAAGCATAACAATATGGCAGGTATAGACATCAACCCAAGCGCAATACGCCATCAGCGCGGTTTTGCTAGAAAACACAGATCCCTTTCACTTCGTATTGATATGACGCTAATGGTAGACCTGGGCTTTTTGCTGATCACTTTTTTCATTTTTACCTCAGCATTAAGCGAGCCTAATACCATGAACCTGTTTATGCCTGAGACAGATGGCCCGCCATCTTTAATACCACAATCCGGAGCGTTAACTATCATGATAGATAAAGAAGGTAAGCTGTCTTATTATGAAGGAGCGCCCGCAGCAGATGGATCCAACTTTACACAAAGCACTTTAAGCCAGATCAGGAAAGAAATAATACGCAAAAAGCTGGAGGTGATATCAAAATATATACCTGATGCAGCCTGTGAGGCGAAGGCCGTTGCTAATAAAAAAAGTATAGATGATTGCCGGCAAAAGAATCTCACAGTTCTGATAAAACCCACTGCTGATGCAGATTACAAAACTATTGTAGCTATTTTGGATGAAATGGCTATCAATAAAATTGCACGTTACGTATTGGCAGATCCTGATGAAAATGAGTTGGCAGCCCTTCATTTCGTAAAGTAAGTATGCTCACTTTTAATGCTTAAAAAATAAATCCGGGAGGGTAATGGGTGGAGTATGTACAATGTATAATGTACGGCGTTCGATACACAAACGCGCAACTCATCACTACTGATCATTCTATGTATACCTGTAATAGGTTGACATTTTTGCAATATCCAATTTTCAACACACAATAATCCCCGCCTGACCAATCATTCGGGCAGGAATGTTCAACTATGTCAACACTCCCAACTTCAAATCAGCAATCTTAAATCTCAAATTTTAAATCATGGAAACAACAAAAATTCTTACAGCAAGCCTGCTTGATATTGTATTTGATGGCAGGAACAAATCCTACGGGGCCTATGAGCTCCGCAAAAATTACCAGCAAAGACTGACTAATGCAATATTGATCACAGCGGGCATTTGCATTGTCATAGGGGGAAGCGCCTGGCTTAAAAATACCTTTTCAAAAGCTGAGCCTGCCCCGCTTGTAAAAATTTATGATAACCTGGTAATTGAAAATATTAAACCTGTAGAAGAAAAATTACCGGAACCTCTGCAACCGCCGCCTGCGCCTAAAATAGAAGTACCTAAGATCAAAAGTATAATCTTTACAACCCCCGTTCTTACTGATAAGGAAGTAGTAACACCACCTCTCACGCAGGATGATCTTATCCATACAAAGATCAGCAATATAACACAGGATGGTACAAATGATATAGGAGTTGTTGTAACACCTCAATCATTGGAAGACGGAAAGGGGTTGATAGTATCAACAAGAAAAGAAGAAATTGACTATACCCAAACGTTCATCAAAGTAGAAATAGATGCTTCCTATACCGGGGACTGGAAACGCTTCCTTGAAAGGAACCTTTCGGGAGAAGTACCAATTGATAATGGCGCTGCACCGGGCACTTACACCGTATTGATACAGTTTATTGTGGATACAGACGGCTCCATAAGCGATATCAAACCACTTACCCGGCATGGCTATGGTATGGAACAGGAGGCTATACGGGTTATTAAGAAGTCGGGCAAATGGAAACCGGCCATTCAAAACAGCCGTGAAGTAAAAGCCTATCGAAAACAGCCTGTAACATTCCAGGTAATGGAGCAGTAGTATAGCAAACCATCTAAGTTACAGGAAGCATGAATGTGTTTTCTATTTGTGCAGGATGCTTAAAACTTTTCACGCATATTCGTCTGTAGCAGAAAGTAGTTCCCCTTCTCCGCTTGGAGAAGGGGTTAGGTCCAAAGGTCTGTAGGACTCCAGGGAGACTCCTTCGGAGAGATGAGGCGAAAGCGAAAAATACTTACACCCAGAGCAAACGCATCTTAAATTCAATTCTGCAGCCATTTATTCGGGAAAATAATACCACCCTTTCAGGGTTTACCGGGGTGTTTTACATTCTTTATAATCATTGCACCCCTTTCAAGGGTTTATAAATCAAGCCCAAAGGGCTGGAAGGATTACAAAGGTAAAAGTAAGCATGCTAAAAACTCCGCAAAGAGTGACATAAAGCATAGGAGCCTTCAAAGTTAGATACGTTTGCCCTGATTTACGCCCGCTTTATGCCTCCGCAGCTGTTTGTTTTCGTAAGAAACTGTACTTTTGCGACACAAAAAAATCACAGTACATGACATTGCATCGCGAAGGGAAAGGTTCTATTGCTATTGCAGCTATTCTTTTTCTGATTATTAATTTTGTTTCATACAAATTTTTGCTGGCTTCTTATCCTGTTCTCTTTTACCTGTTATTAATAGTGACATTGGTAGTTTTAGGATTGGTTATCTCTTTTTTCAGGATACCTAACAGGCACTATAATATTAATCCCAACGCCGTAATAGCTCCTTGTGATGGTAAAGTAGTAGTAATTGAAGAAGTGCAGGCCGATGAGTATTTTAATGACAGGCGTATCCAGGTTTCTATTTTTATGAGCCCTTTAAATGTGCACGTAAACCGCAATCCTGTAAATGGCGAAGTGGTATATAACCAGTATCATAAGGGAAAATACTTAGTGGCCTGGCACCCCAAATCATCCACCGAAAATGAGCGCCATACCAATGTATACCGTGTTGGCGATAAAGAAGTACTGACCAAACAAATAGCAGGCGCACTCGCAAAACGCATTGTTAACTATCTTTCAGTAGGCAGCAAAGTGCAGCAGGCAGGCGAAATGGGATTTATAAAATTTGGATCCCGGGTAGATCTGCTATTACCCCTTGATGCTGATATTAAAGTAAAAATTGGCGACATTGCAGTAGGCGGTATCACAGAAATTGCTCATTGGTAACGCCAGATAAATCATATTTGTATAAGTAGCAAGGTCAGAAATCTGGGTTGCCCGTTAACTGGCAATCAAAAAAAATAAAAGATATATTGATGAAAAAATTACTTTTAATAGCAGCAATCGCTTTTTGCATTAATGCACAGGCCCAACGCAGTTATGCAGAGCAGGT
>DAOLFI010000763.1:0-2507 GCA_035326385.1 Niabella sp. | reverse complement strand
GCCAAAAAATCTTCCACGTTCTCATGCAGGCAACAGGAAACAAAAGAAGCATTGTTTTCATAAAAATCCTGCTGAATATGAAGTAATTGCTCTGCAGCACCGGTATCCAATACAGTAATATTACTCATGTCCAGTACAATATTTTTCACATTATTTTTTATATAAGGCAGCAGCGCTACTTTAATACCGTCTGCCATAGTAACAGTTAATGCAGTTTCAATTGGCGTGATGACGTGAAATTTCTCTTTGGTATCTATTTTGACCTGCATAATAATAAAGCCGGATTAAGCTGGATATATACGTTTATAAATAACCTAAACCAGTACCAAATATATTTGTTAATATTGTAACTAATCATTTTATCTGCAATAATATGGATAATAATTTTTCAACTCAGGTAAAGGAAATCATTTCTTATAGCAGGGAGGAGGCTCTCAGGTTGGGGAACGATTTTATTGGCACAGAGCATTTATTGCTTGGTTTAATACGTGAAGGAGATAATACCGCTATACGAATACTCAAAGGGTTTAATATAGATATTTTTGAATTACGTAAAGAAATTGAGCTGGCAATAAAAGACAAAACGGGCAAAAACATCGCCAACATTAACAGTCTGCCTTTAACCAAGCAGGCCGAAAAGGTGATCCGTGTAACAGTGCTTGAAGCCAAGGCTTTAAAAAGCAGCCAAGTAGAAACCGAGCATTTGATGCTTTCTATTTTAAAGAACAGGGAGAATATTGCTACGCAGATCTTAAACCAGTACGACCTGGATTATGATATGTTTAAGCAGGAGCTGGGCATTGTGAAATCCAATGAGCCCCGTGCAGAGTTTGGCGAAGAAAACGACGATGATTTTGATGATGAAAAGAAATATGCACAGCAACCCAAAGCCGCCGCGTCCAAATCAAACACAAAAAGTAAAACCCCTGTACTGGATAACTTCGGACGCGATGTTACCAAGCTGGCTGAAAGCGGTAACCTTGATCCTATTGTAGGCCGCGAGAAAGAAATTGAAAGGGTTTCCCAGATATTAAGTCGCCGTAAAAAGAATAATCCCATTTTAATAGGCGAGCCGGGAGTAGGTAAAACTGCTATTGTAGAAGGTTTGGCGCTCCGGATCGTACAAAGGCGCGTGAGCCGTGTATTGTTCGACAAAAGAGTGATATCGCTGGACCTGGCTTCGCTGGTGGCCGGTACCAAATACCGTGGACAGTTTGAAGAAAGGATGAAGGCTATTATGAACGAGCTGGAAAAAAACCGCGATGTCATTTTGTTCATTGACGAAATGCATACCATTGTTGGCGCAGGCGGGGCCAGCGGTTCGCTGGATGCCAGTAATATATTCAAACCTGCACTGGCCCGTGGAGAGCTGCAATGTATTGGTGCATCAACTCTGGATGAATACCGTATGTACATTGAAAAGGACGGGGCGTTAGACCGCCGTTTTCAAAAAGTAATTGTAGATCCTCCAAGCGTGGAAGAAACCATACAGATATTGAACAATATCAAATCCAAGTATGAAGATTTTCACAGCGTAACATATACCGATGACGCTATTGACGCCTGTGTTAAACTGAGCGACCGTTACGTAACGGACCGTTTACTGCCCGATAAGGCTATTGATGTAATGGATGAGGTAGGAGCCAGGGTCCATTTAAAAAATATCAATGTACCGGATAATATTGTTGAGCTTGAAAAGAAAATAGAAGATGTAAAAGAGGAAAAGAACCGTGTGGTAAAAAGCCAGAAGTTTGAAGAGGCGGCTTCTTTGCGGGATACAGAAAAGAAGCTGGCTGAAGAATTGGAACGTGCAAAGGCCCAATGGGAAGAAGAAAGCAAGCACAAACGTTATCCTATTACCGATGAAGATATAGCGGAAGTGATCAACATCATGACAGGTATACCTGTAAGGAAAATGGTGGAAGCAGAGACAGAAAAGCTGCGTAAGATGAGCGAGGATATGAAGGGTATGGTGATAGGCCAGGATGAAGCAATAGTGAAGGTTGTCAAAGCTATTCAAAGGAACCGTGTTGGTCTAAAAGATCCCAGGAAGCCTATCGGCAGCTTTATTTTCCTTGGTCCTACCGGTGTGGGTAAAACGGAGCTGGCACGTTCGCTGGCAAGATATCTTTTTGATTCGGAAGATTCGCTTATTCGTATAGATATGAGTGAGTATATGGAGAAGTTTACTGTAAGCCGTTTGATTGGTGCTCCTCCGGGTTATGTAGGTTATGAAGAAGGGGGCCAGCTTACAGAAAAAGTGCGCCGTAAGCCGTATAGTGTAATTCTTTTAGATGAGATTGAAAAAGCGCATCCTGATATTTATAATATCTTATTACAGGTGCTTGATGACGGACAGTTAACAGATGGACTTGGCAGAAAGGTGGATTTTAAGAATACCATTATTATCATGACTTCCAATATCGGCGTACGTCAGCTAAAAGATTTTGGTTCAGGTGTCGGGTTTACCACACAATCGCGTTTGGCCAATGAAGATGAAGAAAATA
>DAOLFI010000762.1:0-2516 GCA_035326385.1 Niabella sp. | reverse complement strand
ATATATCTCCCGATAATGACCTGGAAATGGTAACACAAAAGTTCAGTGTAGTACCATTGTCAAATTTTTCCAGCTTTTTTGTTACCGCAGAAAGGCGGTATACTTTAAAGCCGGCAATAAACCAAAGATTGCCCGCTTTGTCGGTAGTAATACCGCTGACCTCACTGCCGGGAGCGTTTTTTACCGGGCTGAATTTTTCCAGTGCTTGATCAAAACTGTACAGGCCCCTTTCTGTGCCTACCCATAAAATACCTTTTTCATCCTCATATAATCTCCATATAGAATTGTTGCCTATGCTGGTGCTGTCGGCAGGATTATTCCTGTAAATTTTGAATGTGTAGCCGTCAAACCTGTTCAGCCCGTCTTTTGTGCCAAACCACATAAATCCTTTGCTGTCCTGCAAAGTGCAGATAGCCGTATTATTGGAAAGGCCGTCCTCTACCTGGAAATGCTTAAAATAGTAATGTTGCGCATGTGCCGTCAACATACAGAAAGATAGCAAGACGAACAGAAGAAGGTGAAGTTTAATTTTTTGCAAATACAACCTGTTTTTTCAAACCTACAATATTTTTTAATGATTCTTTTACAAAAGGAAGTTCTTTACACCTCTGTTGTAAAAATGAGACAGTTTGATGAAAAGATGATACAAAATGAAAATACCTTCTAAGTGCAGCAGGATATATTTGACCTGTTCCTTTAAAAAGCTGTATGAAATTGAACGGTTATTATAAATATTTTCTGTTAGCCGCTGCTATATGTTTTGCAGCCGCATGTGGTAAAAACAAAAGCACGCCGCAGTCGCCACCACCGCCAGAGCCGGTTGGAGCCACAGAATACATCAATCCTGTATTTAAGCCCATTCTGGCCGATCCAACGGTAATAAAGGATCCTGCTTCGGATTATTTTTATGCGTATGGAACGGAAGACTATTGGGAGGTAGATAAGAAGAATCATTTAGTAGCGATTGTTCGTTCCAAAGATCTGGTCAACTGGCTGTATATAGGGGACGCTTTTACAGTAAAGCCCGCCTGGAAATCATCGGGAGGCATCTGGGCGCCGGATATTGCTTTGGTTAATGGGAAATATCATCTCTATTATTCTTATTCAACATGGGGCGATACAAACCCTGGTATAGGCCTGGCAGTAGCTGCTTCACCTTCCGGCCCGTTTGCAGACGCAGGCAAATTGTTTTTATCATCAGAGATAGGGGTGCCTAATTCAATTGACCCGTTTTATTATGAAGATGGCGGAAAGGAATATCTTTTTTGGGGAAGCTATAGCAATGCTGCAACACAGGGAACTTATGGGGTTGAGCTCGCTGAAGATGGAAAATCAGTAAAAGACATGAGCCGGAAATTCAAAATTGCGGCGGGTGATTTTGAAGGCGTGAACCTGTTTAAAAGAGGGAAATATTATTACTTCTTTGGATCAAAAAATAATTGCTGCGATGGTGCTGCCAGCATTTACCAGCTAAGAGTAGGGCGCTCTGAAAACCTGCAAGGGCCTTACCTTGATAAAGCGGGTAAAGATATTGCTGTTCCCGGAAATGGTACCCTGGTTTTACAAAGAAATGATCAATACGCCGGGCCTGGTCACAACGCGCGGTTAGTAACAGATAAAAATGGAAGCGACTGGATGCTGTACCATGCAATGGATGTTAAAAACGCAATGATAGGAACAGTAAACCAACGGGCATTAATGCTGGATAAAGTAAACTGGGATACAGACGGATGGCCATTGGTACATAATGGATATCCCTCTTTCTCAAAACAGACAAAGCCCGTTTTTTAAACACTTTCTTTGTAAAATGAGACAGTTTGATGAAAAGATGAGACAAAATATCGGTAACAAAAAATCAACTGCATTTAATTTAGCACTGAATTCCTTTCACTAAATAAACGAATTGTCATATGGGATTAAAACAATCGCAACGTATAGCGTATCATTATGCTGTAACGTTAAGGCGCACTATAACAGGCTGCCTTGCAAAAAAGTACTTCTTGGTGTTTCTTTTGGTAATCATTTCTTCCGGCCTGATGGCGCAAACCACTGTCACGGGAACGGTCAGGAATGAAAAGTCGGAACCTTTACCGGGAGTGAGTGTTACAATAAGTGGCACTACATCCATAACTGTAACAGATTTACAGGGGCATTATACTATTGAGGCCCGTGCCGGACAGGCAATCGTATTTTCATTTGTTGGCTATGCTTCTAAAGAAATAGTAGTTGGTGATGAAAAAACGATAGATGTACAATTAGCTGTTTCGGCGGTTGATCTGGGCGAAGTAGTGGTAGTAGGCTATGGAACTCAGCAACGGAAGGATCTGACCGGAGCCGTCTCTGTTGTAAATGCATCAGAAGTTAAGAAAAGGCAGGCTACAACTGTAGCGGAAGCTATGCAGGGGCTGGCAACTGGTATTAAGGTAAGAGGAGGCGGCCGGCCCGGTTCTGAAGCGCAGATACAGATCAGGGGGCTGAAGAATGTTTCTGAAAGCAATCCCTTATACGTAATTGAC
>DAOLFI010000761.1:0-2520 GCA_035326385.1 Niabella sp. | reverse complement strand
GCGGTGTCGATATGAATATATGATATCAGATGTATGAGAAGTGTCTAAATACTAATATCTGAAGTTTAAATACTGACACTAAAAGAACCATAATGAAAATAAAGATATTCTTCCTGTTTTTGATAGCAGCACTCACTGGTTCAGCCGTATTAGCCCAGGATCTGAAAGACAACTTTTATATAAAAGTGCTTAATGAGGAATTACAGCGCAATATAAAAAAGCTGCATTTGCCCGATCTGGAGAAGCCTTTCTTTATAGCCTACAATTTACGCAACCAGTACTCCTACAGTTTGAATGGTGAACGTGGTGAAATTACTACTATCGTCACAACCCCTGTCAATAAAAGATCTGCATCTGTTAAGTTAAGAGTGGGCGATTATCACCGCAATTTTGATTACATGATGTACGATGGCTACTTTGTTAGCCTGCCTGACGAGGATAATGCGGATGAGTATCGCCGGCTTTTATGGCTGGAAACGGATAGGGCCTATAAAAATAATTCAAGGCAATACAGCAGCTTTATGTCTTCGCTGAAGCGTGTAAATGTAGAGGAGAAGGAGCTGGCTATGGACGATCTTTCCAAGATCACCCCCATTGTTAAAGATTTTGGCGCAGCCCAGGCTATCAATATAAATACTAAGCAATGGGAACAGCATTTAAAAGATTTGTCTGCCTTATTTAAGGATGATCCCACGATAGTAAATTCTTATTGCAGGCTAACCGTAAGCAGTTATGAAGATTACCTGGTAAGCAGTGAAGGCACGCTGATAAGGAAGCCCGGAGGGTATGTGACTTTTGCTGCCTATGGTGCAGCTTCGGATGAAAAAGGTAATAATTTTACCAGCAGCTATACAGTTACTGTAAGTACGATAGAAGAACTTCCTTCAGCAGACCTGCTCCGGGCCCGGGTAAAAGAAGTAATAACCAAGATCAGGCAAAAGGAGCAGGCAAAGCCTTTTGAAGGCTCTTATCTGGGGCCGGTTTTGTTTGTTGGGGATGCGGTTGGGGATATGGTTGCCCAATGCTTTACACAACCATTGCAAACGAGGCGTAAATCTATCCTGGGCTATAGTTCCGGCGAGACCGATTATGAAGAAAAGCTGGGGCAGAAATTAGTGTCGTCCGACCTCACCATTACGGCTATCCCGTCTTTAAAGTTGTTTAATGGAAAACCTACAACTGGTTATTATCCTGTAGATGACGAGGGTGTAATGCCGGCAGATTCCACGGTGCTGATCCAGCAGGGTATTCTAAAAGCTTTACTGAACGGGCGTACTCCCCCCCGCCGCTTCCCCCAGTCACAGGGCTTTTCGCGGTCTTTCATGGGGCGTAACTATAATGCCGGTGTGCTAAAGCTAACATCTGCCAGTAGTACAACGGTTGATTCAATGCAGGCGAAGCTGTTGCAGTTAGCTAAAGAAGAGGGCCTTTCTGCTGCCTATATTGTAAAGGACCTTGCTTTTAACAGCCCCGAAATTTATAAAGTTAATGTAGCGGAAGGCACTGTTGAAATGGTGAATGAATGTAAAATAACACCACTCAATCTAAGGTCGCTGAGACGTTTTGTTACGGCGTCTGATAAAATGCAGCTGAACAATACACCAGGTTTCAGCATGATAGTACCCCAGAGCATTATTGTAAACGAAATAGAAATTGAAAAGAATGAAATAACAGCCAAACCCAAGCCAATCATTGTTTCAAACCCGTTGCTTGATAAGCCCGTTGCCGGCAGTAAACCAAAGAAGGCAAATAAAAAGGCTGCTAAATACTAACAGCCTTTATGGGTGTATAGTTATTTCATAGATGAAAGGTTACGCACCATACCGTGCTACACCTTTGAACGGCCTGGTTGGAGTTTTACAAGTTGTAGCGTTCGGGGTCATGGATCACAACTTATCAGTGCCTCTTGTTTCCTTATCCATCCGTTGAATATCTTTCAGCTTATCAGCAGCAATAGGGTTTACATAATCCCAAAATGCGGCTACGCAAACAATCTTCCACTGGCCGTTTGTTTTTTCCATCACCCGCACCTCTTTACTATGATGGAAGTTATCGCCGGCTTTATTGCTGTTAAACTGGTCCCAGGTTAAATAGCAGGCATCAGGCCCATAAAATTTATATTTAATATTTTTACGTTCTACTACCGGGTGGCTGCTTGATTGTGGCTCGGGATTGTCATGAATATATTTCCCCACTGTGTTATTTATGCCGTTCCATCCTACACTGGCATCAAAAGTACCATCTCCGTTACTCCATGCCTGGAACGCATAGTCAGTTTGAGCATAAGTAGATTTCCAGGCATTATAGTCCCTTGCAAAAAATGATTCAGTTTCTTTTTCAATAGTAGCAAGTATAGCATCTTTATCTGCCTGTACATCTTTTTCATTCGGGCCGGCATTAGATTCTTTACAGCCGGGTAATACCACTATTGCAGCCAGCATTGAAAAAATAAAACAGCATTTTAAAAATAGCCGGGCAGGCTGCGTGATTAAAAGGTAATGTCTTATGGAATTACTTTGC
>DAOLFI010000760.1:0-2521 GCA_035326385.1 Niabella sp. | reverse complement strand
TTATCCGCCGGTAGCAGTTACGGCTGCAGCTGTGTTATATGGAGTGAATAAAAGCAGTAAAGCTGCCAGTTGTTTAAAGCAATACGTTTTAGGAGACAACCAGCATTGGGCATTGATGGGGGTTAATTTATTACTGTATATAAAAGGTAAAAAAGATAAGGAGCCCTTTGTAGAAACGGTGCAGCAATGCCGCCAGATAAAAGGAAGAAGCTATGCGGCAAAGGCAGCCTGTATGGATTTTTTGGGTAGCCTGAATTTAGTGCCAAATGATATCAACCACCGGCAGTGATAAGAACAAACGATAAATATGATGAATTTTAATTTTTTTTATAAAATTTTTTTCCTGTTGTTTTTGGCCTGCTGCCATGTGCCTGTACTGCAGGCGCAGCAAACGCAGGTGTTTTACTTATCAGGAACAGGTGCCGACGATACTGTAGAATGGGATTTCATTTGTTCTGCCGGGATGCAAAGTGGTAAATGGACCAGGATTGCTGTGCCATCCTGCTGGGAGCAGCAAGGCTTTGGTGCCTATAATTATGGGCATGTTCCTTTAAAAGACAGGCTCAATGAAACGGGAACCTATCGCCATGTATTTACTATTCCGGCTGATTGGAAGAACCAGGAAATTCAGATCGTTTTTGAAGGTGTAATGACCGATGCAGAAGTACGTATTAATGGTAAGCTGGCCGGGCCGGTGCACCAGGGTGCTTTTTATGAGTTTCGCTATAATATCAGCAGGCTGCTAAAGTATAGCAGCAGGAATGAACTCGAGGTGCTGGTTAAAAAGCATTCAGGCAATGCATCGGTCAACGAAGCCGAACGCACCGCAGACTTTTGGATGTTCGGCGGTATTTTCAGGCCGGTATATTTAGAAGCGAAGCCCAAAGTAAACATCCGGCGTGTAGCTGTAGATGCCAAAGCGGACGGGAAATTTTCTGCAGATATTTACCTGGCAAACTTTCGTGAAGCGGCTAAGGTACAGGTAAAGCTTACCCCATTACCTGTAAAGCCAAACAACGATGTGAAAGAAACTATTTTATCTGCCGCGGTAAGCGGTGCTGTTACTCGCATCAATGGAAAAATAAATAATGTTCTTGCATGGACACCCGAATCGCCCAGCCGTTACCGGGCTGTATTTGAATTACTGGACAATAAGGGGAAAATGCTGCATAGGTACAATGAAACCATTGGTTTTAGAACAGTAGAAGTACGCGAATCAGATGGTATTTACGTAAATGGGAAGCGGGTAAAATTAAAAGGGGTGAACCGCCACACATTCCATCCGAAGTATGGCCGCACTTCCTCAAAGGCTTTAAGCATACTCGATGTAAACACCATAAAAGATATGAACATGAACGCGGTGCGTATGTCGCATTATCCACCCGAAAAGCATTTCCTGGATGTGTGTGACTCATTGGGGCTTTTTGTTTTGGATGAGCTGACCGGCTGGCAAAAACCTTCGTATGATGATACGGTTGGATTAAAGCTGGTAAAAGAAATGATAGCCCGGGATGTGAATCATCCCAGTATTATTTTATGGGACAACGGCAATGAAGGTGGTGGCAATTATAACCTGGATAAAGAATTTGCCAGGCTGGATATACAGCAAAGAGAAGTACTGCATCCCTGGCAGCAGTTTGGCAAATTCAACACAGCCCATTATATCAGTTACGATTACCTGGCGCACGACAACCATAGCAGGCGAAAGATATTTCTTCCAACAGAATTTTTACATGGCCTGTACGATGGTGGCGCTGGTGCAGGGCTGGAAGATTACTGGCAGAAAATGTGGAATGATCCGCTTTGTGCGGGTGGGTTTATATGGGTGTATGCTGATGAAGCAATAGAAAGAAGGGATCGTAATGATAGCCTGGATACAGATGGTAATCACGCGCCCGATGGCGTAGTAGGGCCTTACCTGGAAAAAGAAGGCAGCTATTACACCGTGAAAGAAATATGGTCGCCGGTATTTTTTGAGCAGCGATATATCACTCCTGAATTTGATGGAAGGCTCCCTATTGAAAACCGGTTTATCTATACCGATCTGAAAGAGTGCCGCTTTGAAGTAAGTTGGGTAAACTTTTCAGTGCCAGGGCAAAAAATAAATATCAGTAAAAGTCCGGCAAAGCAAATTGCTGTTGAGCTTGAGCCCGGCCAGAAGGGGACACTGAAGTTAGACCTGCCCGACAACTGGTTGAGCTATGATGCATTATACATTACTGCCAGCGATCCTTTCGGCAGGAACATTCATACCTGGAGCTGGCCGCTAAAGAAACCAGCCGAAGTAGCAGCACAGCTGCAACCTGGTGCCCGTTGCAATGGTATAGAATTGACTGATAAGAATAATGACTACCTGGTTCAAACCTGTTCGCTGAAAATAATGTTTGATAAAAAAACAGGAGCGCTGAATAGTGTTGAGAGCAACGGAGTACGCATACCGTTGTCCAACGGGCCTTACGTAATAGGCAGAACGGCTCCGGTTAAAGAAGTGATCTGTAAGAAAACACAGGACACTGTGCGT
>DAOLFI010000759.1:0-2527 GCA_035326385.1 Niabella sp. | reverse complement strand
CGTAGAAACGGACTGACCTCTAACGATTGCTTGCCATATGAAAAAAACTTAAAAACTTTTTATTCCTTTTCACTTTTCCTTTCTTCACTTTAAAATAACCTCTTTGTGTTATTGTTACACAAAAGTAATTGTAATTATTTCTGTTGTAAAGCCAATTTAATGCCATAAATTTTATTTTCAAACGATATTTATTTACTGAAATATTGTACAGGCAAGGGATTCATAAGATATAAAGCATTATATCCAACGTAAAAATGTTGTATAAAAAGGCCTTTTTGAATGGATGTTGCAACACTTTTTTCTTCTCAGGCTACCCATCTATGCCAAAAATGCCGGGAGGGGTGGATAAAATATCCTGCAGTTTGAAGCGTTTTATATTTTAAAACGGGTTGTGATTAACATTTTCAATTATCTAATATCAGTAGATTTGTAATTATGGCTAAAACTCCTTCACAAAATCAGGGTGCGTTCTCCTTTTTTGATGAAGTGGAGAAGGTAGATCCACTTCCCAAACCCAGAAAGCACTCGTTGAAGCCTCCTGCGCAGATAGAAGCGATGGAGGAAAGCCCTGTTGAAGCTGTTCCTGTTGTAAAGGTGAACGGGGATCAGGAAAAAGAGCAACCTGTTGGTGATGCAGGAGCAGGGATTGTTGAAGTGTTTCCGGAAGATACAGAGAAAAAACAGGAACTTGAAACAAAAGTATTTGAGGATCAGCCCTTTATTGTACAAGAGGTGGTGTCTGAAACAGACCAGCCGGAGTTTACCGGAAGAGTACCTGCTGTTGATGATGCAGGAGCAGGGATTGTTGAAACTTATCCCGAAGTCACAGTAAAAAGGCAGGACCTTGAATCAAAGGTACTTGAGGATCAGACATTTATTGCAGAAGAAGTAGTGTCTGCAACAGATCAGCCGGATTTTACCGGAAGAATACCTGTTGCAGAACAGAACCGGTTGTTTGAACGCAGGAGCACCAGGGGGCGGAAATCAGTAAAGGAGCATACCATTGCCGCAGGGATGATAGCGATGCCGGATGATGAAGTATTATTTTCGAAGCAATACTACAGCATGGGAGAAGTTACCGCCATGTTTAAAGAAAACCATTCGCTTATCCGCTACTGGGAAAGCGAATTTGATATCTTAAAACCCAAAAAAAACGGGAAAGGCGACCGGTTTTTCCGGCCTGTCGATGTAAAAAATCTTTACCTGATATACGATTTGCTGCGCCGGAGAAAATTTACCATTGAAGGCGCGCGGGAATATCTAAAAAACAATAAAAATGCCGGTGAAAGATTGGCCGCTGTTCAATCGCTTGAAAAAATAAAGGCATTCTTTTTAGAATTAAAGGCAACGCTGTGATGCCCCCACATGGTGTTCTGAAAGTAGCAGAGATTAAAATTCCCCGAAGGGAAGGGGTAATACTGCTGATTAGGTATAGAGCCGGATAGAATGTAAAATTTTAAATGTAAAGCTCAAAATTTCCTGAGGAGGTATAGTAAGGTTTTATAAATTGTATACGTTACTTCCGACCCCGGACTTTCCGACTTCCTGGCTTTGTATGGCTACCGCATTTTTTGCCGGATGCTGATTGCATTGTACTTTTATCGCATTCAATTAATAGTTTCAGATGAAGTACCTGCTTTTTACATTGATCTTTACAACGCTTTTCTTTTTTTCTAACGCACAGCGCTTTGAAACCGTTAAAGACCGTACAGGCAAAAACCTGCTGAAAGGTTTTGTAACCGACAGTATTTTACTTGCAGACACGGTTAATTATAACTGGTTTGCTGAGCACGAGCGTGCTTATACTCCTGATAAAGCAATTGTAAAACGTTTTTCTGAAACAAAAGACAGCGTTACATTTCTTATTTTTTTTGGAACCTGGTGCGCTGACTCGCATTATGTAATTCCCCGTTTTTACAAAATTGCAGCTCAGGCCGGGTTTGATAAAAAGCGGATCACCTTATTTGGTTTGGACAGGACTAAAAAAGATGATGCGCATTTCGCTGCTAACCTGGCTATTGCACATGTACCCACTATTATTGTGCTTAAAAATGGTAAAGAGCTGGGCCGCGTGGTAGAATATGGTGTTACAGGCCGGTTTGATGAAGAGCTGGCTGCTATTGTGGCGGCTTCGAAGTAGTTGTAGTGGGCTCCCCGCTTACAATACTTACGCTGGTACTTTTTCCGGACAAATCTACATTCAGGGTTTCCATCAGCTGCATTATTTCGAGGTTTACTTTTTGCCTGGTGTTATTAAACGCTTTTATATTATCGGGAGAAGTGTAATAGTCGGCCGTTATTACCAGCGCATTCGGCATAATATCGGTCAGATTCAGGTTGAAATTCAGGATCTCGGGAATGGATAATATTTTTTTTATACCATCAAGCAATGCACTTAGTTTTTGTGGTGGCGTATCCACACCTATTTCCAGGCGAAGGTCTGCACGGCGTTGAGTTCTATTGCTCAGGTTGTCCAGCACACTGTCCACCATTTGTTTATTAGGCACTGTTACGTATGTTTTGGCAT
>DAOLFI010000758.1:0-2529 GCA_035326385.1 Niabella sp. | reverse complement strand
CCTGAACAGGGCCGTAACCTGGTGCTGTCCATAAAAGTTCCTTTCAATTTTTTAAAGAATAAACAAGAGATATGATGAAACAAGTAAAGATCCTGAAAACCCTGTGTACTGCTATTGGTATTGCTGCTTTAATAGCAGGCTGTTCTAAAGACAAAGACGCTACAGATACCGAGTATCCAACCATTGATGTTGCGGCCACTGCTGCTTTTCCCAAACAATGCAGTGAGCTCACGCGCGGGCAAAAGTTCACGGCTAAAATACTGGTAGCCGACAATGCAGAACTTGGTTCGGTGAGCATTGATGTCCATCACAATTTTGATCACCACAGCCATAGTACTGAGGTGACTGAATGTAACATGGCTGCCGTTAAAACACCGGTAAAGCCTTTTCTGCTGGTAAAAAGCGTTCCCATCCCGGCAGGCAATAAAACCTATACCGTTTCTGAAGAAATTACGGTTCCCGCAGACATTGACCCCGGCGATTACCATTTCATGATACGTGTTACCGATAAGGAAGGCTGGCAATCCATGAAAGGGTTGAGTATAAAAATTAAATAAACACTATTATGAGATCAACAAAAAAACTATCCCTATTCATTATAGCAGGAGTCTTGGCTTTAGGTGGATGCAAAAAAGAAAAGACGGCCCCAGAGCCTGAAAAACCTTTTGATATTAAAGAACATTTTGTGGCGTTTACTTTTACGCCCAAAAGCGGACCCAGTAAGTACACTGTCGTATCCTTCATCCAGTTTCTGGAAAACAATGAAGCGCTGCAAATCGGTTCCAGCGCTACCAATGCAAGGGGTAATTATACGTTAACCAAAGATTCTCTGATCTTTGAAGTTACCGGCGGCAATGGACGTACCGCAAGGTTTTCCTTAGATAAAGATAAAAAAATCACTTCAGCCTATTATAAGGCATCAGGCCCGTTAGAATACGAAACCACAGGGGAGTTATTTCCTTTAGCAGCAAGCAACCAATTAGCCGGAAAGACCTTTAAAGGCGATGAGCAGGGAATGACCCCGGGAACTATCAGCAGGGCCGGATTGATATACAGCTTCAACAAAGCAGACATCGCCACTTACGGCTCGGGAACAGACGCTGCGGCAATTGATAATACTACCAACAGTTATACTCTTTTTGGTGGCAATGGTTTTAAATCTACCAATAGTGACGGTACTGAATTAGGTTTTATTTCCAATAAGAAATTAACCGTGTTTAGATTGAAGAGCTTGTATTTCTCCGGTAAATATGATCAGCAATAATCTTTATCATGAAGTACAGAAGCAATTTAGCAAGCATTTTCGGACTGTTTATCATCGGCTTTCTTTTTTCCTGCAAGAAAGAAAACAATGGTACGCTAAAGCCGGAGGTAGTTATCAAAGAAGTAGGTGTGGGCAACAGCAAGATCGCTTACCCGGGCAACAGCCTGCATCTGGATGCCGATATTACTGCTCCCGGTAAAATAGGAAGCATCAAGCTGCAGATTACACTAGCCAGCACCAATTACGGGTGGGATTTTGTAAAAACCTATACTGAGGGCTATGCAGGAGCAAAGAATACCAACTTCCACGTGGATGTTGAGGTTCCAGAAAACGCGACTGCCGGCCAATACAACCTGCTCCTTATTGTTACCGATGAGCAGGGCGAAAAAACACAGAAGAAAGCCGGTTTTGAGATAGTGAAAGATGCTACCTTACCCGTTGCCAACAATGCACAGGCAAAGCTGAATGGCGATATGCTGAATGTGACGGCTAATATTTCAGCACCCAATAAAATCGCGAAAATTGCCATAGAAGTACAGTCCCCCGCCTGGACAAAAGCCTTCGACTATACCGATGCCGACCTTGTGGGTCAGACAACCTATTCGATCAGCAAAAACATCGATATGTCTCAGGCGCCCAACGGGCATTACCACGTAAACATCTTTATCACCGATCAGGCCGGGAAAAAAGGTTTCCGGCAATTAGAATTAAACAAATAAACATCCAAAATTTTAAAGCAATAAAAATCCATCATTATGAATACAAAACAAATTTTCAACAAACTAAGCATCGCATTATTTCTTTTCATTTTAGCGCTCAGCGCCTGTAACAAAGACAAGGACGTAGTAGTCAACCCTACTGTTACCGGCCTGGAAGTGGGCATGGAAAACAATAAAACGGGCCATCCCGGCGGCGACCTGCATTTAGAAGCAGAGATTTTGGCCCCCGGCGGCATTGCAAATATTAAAGTGGAAGTTCATCCCGAAGGATCAGCAGGCTGGAAATATGAGCAGGTTTTTATAGAAGGATATGAAGGTGCAAAGAACGCCGATTTTCATGAGCATATTGATATTCCTGCCAGTGCAGTCATTGGAGACTATCACCTGCACTTAGTGGTAACTGATAAGAAAGGCAATACCACAACAGCAGAAGCCGAATTTAAGCTTGAGCTGAAAGACCCCAGCGCGGCACTGGTATTCACAAAAATAACAGGATCAGGGGTAGTAGCTCATAACGACCATTTTGACGGATTAGGAGGAGCCGTG
>DAOLFI010000757.1:0-2531 GCA_035326385.1 Niabella sp. | reverse complement strand
AGGCAGTTGCGCGGGCGCATCAATAGTTTATGGAACGAAATAGAATGGGACTGGTTTACACGCGAAGACCGCGAAGTGTTGTACTGGCACTGGAGCCCCAACAATGGCTGGGCTATGAACTTTCCGCTTCGTGGGTTTAATGAATGCTTGATCACTTACGTACTGGCGGCCTCATCCACAAGATACCCGGTTGAAAGTAAAGTGTACCACCGTGGCTGGGCACAAAGCAGTTTTTTTAAAAATGGCAGGCAGTTTTATAACATTACCTTGCCATTAGGGTTTGATTATGGCGGGCCTTTATTTTTCTCTCATTATTCGTTTTTAGGCTTAAGCCCTAAAGGTTTGAAAGATCAATATGCAGATTACTGGCAGCAAAATCAAAATCATACTTTAATTAATTATGCGTATTGTGTAGATAATCCCAAAGCCTTTAAAGGGTATGGAGAAAACTGCTGGGGGCTTACGGCAAGCGATACCTACAACGGTTATGATGCGCATTCGCCCACCAACGATCATGGAACTATAACTCCTACCGCAGCACTCTCGGCGTTTCCCTATACGCCCGATAAATCTATGAAGGCGCTAAGGTATTTTTATGTGGATCTGGGAGATAAGATATGGCGGGAGTATGGTTTTACAGATGCCTTTAATAAAACCCAGAACTGGTATGCTCAGTCACACCTGGCTATAGACCAGGGCCCCATTGTTGTAATGATAGAAAATTACAGGACAGGGCTGCTATGGAATTTATTTATGAGCTGTCCTGAAATACAGACCGGTTTAAAAAAATTAGGCTTTCAGAGCCCTTATATTAAATAAAATATTAAAGCCATCCTGAATCAGAAGCTAAAAACAACTAATCGAAAATTTGTGAATCTCTTGCAATCTGCAATGGCGGCTTTATAATTGTTTTTGAATCCGTGGTTTCAAATGATTTTTTATACTTTGACGGACTTATATGATAATAATTCAAAAATTGCCTGTTGAAATTACAAATATTGTTATAGCCGCATTCGTAGCAAATTTGGGTAACCGAAAGTTCATCATTTTCAATCAACAGCCTGGCGGCTTTTTGCAGCCGTAATTCCTGCACAAAGCCTGAAAAAGTTTTTCTTGTTCTGTTGGAAAAAAAGCGGGAAAAAGCGTTTTCATTCATCTGGGCAATAGCTGCGGCCTCTGCAAGCGAAACGTCTTCTTGAAAATTACCTATAATCCAGTCAAACACATCTCCCAGGCGTTTGCTCTCTTTTTCGTTATAACCTGTCTGGCTCCATTTGGTAACGGGGTTTAAATCACCCGATCCTGCCATGACGGATAGCAGCTCAACAAGCAATAGCCATCTTTTTAATCCCGACAGGTGTACTATTTCAAATAACATTTTACTTATTGTTTCTGCAGTCTTCCCTGTTATATCAATACCCTGCTGCGAGCTATCCAATAGTTTTTTTATTGAATGCGCCTCCGGTAATTTCAAAAAATTTTCTCCAAAAGAATGCTCATGGAAATGGATCACAATAGATTTGGCCCTTAATGTTGAGTTTTTTTCATAGTATTTCTCATCATTATAATAAGTATGCGGAATATTAGGGCCAATTAAAGCAAGGTTGCCGGGCTCAAAATCGCAAACATGGTCACCTATAAAACGTTTGCCGGTACTTTCTGTTACCATCACTATTTCATATTCGGGATGATAATGCCAGGGAGTGGGATAATAATTATAGTCAAAATCTCTTACAATAAAGGATTCATTTTCTTCCCGTGGCATATGCTCAAGAGCTGGTTTCATAACGCAAGTGATTGTTTTATGCACCAAATTTAATTAATCTATTAGCGATTTTGCTAAAATAGTATCAGTTTTTTGAATCAGAATGGTTGCATTAGGGGTTGGCCTGCATTTACCTTTGGTTGAATAACGATTGAACAAAGATTGCCTGCTATAGACTGTTAAGTGTAAAGAAATAAATGATTTGCCGCCAGATGCTCCTGCAGGTTAACAGGTAAGGCTATTTAATACACAACCAAATTTCAAAACCAACAATAATAATCATTATATGAGGAAGATTACAATTATTAGGCTGATCCTGATTTTTAGTCTTACAGGTATGCTGAAGTTCTCCAAAGCTTCAGAATGGGCGGTTGCGAATGCTCATTACGCCCTGTCAACAAAAGATGTGGTAGTGCGGGGTAATGTAACCAGTGAGGCGGGCATAGCCCTCCCCAATGTTTCGGTACAGGTTAAGGGAACCGCAATTGGTACTACCACCGATTCAACGGGAAGTTTTTCTCTTACTGTGCCTGATGCCAATGCCGTGCTCGTCTTTTCATCAATAGGGTTTGCAGTGCTGGAATACCCGCTCAACGGGGAAACAGAAATTAATGTAGTGCTTAAAGGTACGCAGCAGCTAATGGACCAGGTAGTGGTAATAGGGTATGGAACCCAACGCCGGCAGGCGGTTACAGGTGCCATTTCCCGTGTTACCGGAGACCAGTTGGCCAAACAGCCGCTGTTAACACCGGTACAGGGTGTACAG
>DAOLFI010000023.1:0-12787 GCA_035326385.1 Niabella sp. | reverse complement strand
AAAGCTTTTGATAACCGTCATAGAGTCGATGATATTGAGCAAGCCGTTGCTTTTATTTTCCCTGCCGCCGCGCAGCTGCCGCCTTACGCCCTGTAGTTTTCTGGCCTGCTTTGCGCTTACATAGAAATAGGCCGGCAGTATGGTAATGGCTATCAAACCAACATACACATTGGCCATAAACATAATAATGAGCGCCAGTATGGAGTTACAGAAAAGCGGCAGAATATCTATAAAAAAATTCTGCACCAGGCGGGTAAGACTTTCAACGCCTCTGTCTATACGGGTTTGCAGTTTCCCCGACTGGTTCTCGGGCGATGCAAAAAATCCCATGTGGTAGGTGAGTATGCGGCTGATGGCTTTTTGTGCCAGGCTGTTGCTTACATTGATGCGGATCTTTTCCCCGTAAAATTTTTGTCCGAACTGGATAAAAATATTTACGATTTCTTTTGTGAAAAGAACAATGGAAATAAAGATCAATAGCTGTACCCCTTCTTTCATCGGGTCTGGCACCTGTAATAAAACATCTACATGATCAACCGTATATTTTAGAATAAGCGGGTTCACCTGTGCTGCCAGCGCCCCTATCAGTGTTAACGTAAGCGTACCGAATACCATGGTACGGTATGGCTTAACAAAGGGCCATAGCTGCTTTACAATGTTTACAAGATTTAAGGTTTTGGAAAAAGGTTTGGCCACTAAGGAAACGTTGAAAGGTTGAAAAGTTAAAATGTTGGTTGCCGGTTACTGGTTGCCGGATACTGGTTACTGGTTATAAGCTATTGCAAGCGGAAACCTGCAACTTGAAACCTGAAACCAGTCACAACCTTTCGATCACCCCTGCTATACCCTGTCCTCCACCAACACAGGCTGTTACTATGCCGTATTTTTTGCCTAATCTTTTCAGATCGCCCAGGACCTGGATCGTAAGCTTGGTACCGGTACAGCCTAAAGGATGCCCTAATGCAATTGCCCCGCCGTTGATATTTACTTTTGACGGATCAAGGCCTGCCTCGCGGATAACTGCCAGGGATTGCGACGCAAAGGCTTCATTCAATTCTATCAGATCTATATTGCCCAGGCTTTTACCGGCCTGTTCCAAAGCTTTGGGAATAGCCGCCACAGGGCCAATACCCATAATGCGCGGATCAACTCCTGCCACGGCAGAAGCAACCAAACGACCGATGGGATGCAACTGTAACTCATTCACCATTTTTTCGCTCATTACTATTACAAAAGCGGCACCATCACTGGTTTGGGAGGCGTTACCGGCCGTAACCGTTCCGCCGGCTGCAAATACCGGTTTTAGCCTGGCAAGAGCGTCTATAGATGTATCGGCGCGGGGGCCTTCATCTGTATCTACAATGTAACTGCGTTTCTGCTTTTTACTTTTTTCATCCAGGTAAATTTCCTCTACATCAATAGGCAAAATACCTTCTTTAAAATAACCCTTACTGATGGCCTCTATAGCTTTTTGATGCGAATTATAGCTGAACTCGTCCTGCGCTTCACGACTGATATTGAAATCCTTAGCTACCGCTTCGGCTGTTAATCCCATATTCAGATAATAGTTCGGGGCATCGCTGGCAATACTATAAGAAGGCACGGTTTTCCAGCCGGATGCAGGCACCAGGCTCATGCTTTCCGTACCACCGGCAATAATACACTGCGCCATGCCACTGCGAATTTTGGCTGTAGCCATCGCTATGGTTTCCAACCCCGAAGCACAATAACGGTTCACGGTAACGCCAGGCGTTTCAATACCCAACGCGCGTGCTGCAATAATACGGCCTACCTGCAGGCCCTGCTCCGCTTCGGGAACAGCATTGCCTACCATTACATCATCCACCCGTTTGGCTTCCAGTTGCGGCACGCTGGCCATCAGCCCTTTGATGACTTCTATGGCCAGATCATCGGGACGGAAAAAGCGAAAGCCTCCTTTTTTGGCCTTGCCCACTGCTGTTCTGAACCCGGCTACTATATATGCTTCCATACTATTTATTTATAAGGTTCTTATCCAATAGTTGCATAAGCAACTTGTATTTCAAACTTACGAAAATTGTATGAGCATTCGGAATTCCTGTAATGGACCTGCCTAACAGGAAAGCATAGTACTTGCCTGACAATATATGTACCACAGTATAAGTGAGCCCCGATAAAATTTATCGTGTAGACATATTTTTATGAGAGCCCCCTCTCTATCGGACACGCTGATTGTTTGAGCCGTAAAAAAGTGAGGTGATAGAAAATGCAGAGAAAAAGACCGCAGTCTTTTTATAGCAAGTATCTGTGTTCACACTATAAGGCCCATCGGGGCAAGATAGCCGGGCAAAGTTCAACTATTGATAACATCATTATACAATCTTAACTTGAACTATATTTGCATCTGATGTATTCACTACTCCGCAAGATCTACTTTATGTTCCCGCCTGAAAAGGCGCATTATATGGCTATGAACCAGTTGAAACTGCTTACGGCAACATCGGCAGGGAAAGCACTGGTCAGCTCATTCACGCATTCTAAAAACCCCTCTTTAGAAACACGCTTTTTAAACATGGCTTTTAAAAACCCCGTGGGATTGGGGGCCGGGTTTGATAAAAACGCAAAATATTTAAACGAGCTGGAAGCGCTGGGCTTTGGCTTTGCAGAGATTGGGACGGTAACCCCACTGGCCCAGGATGGCAACCCACAGCCCAGGCTGTTCAGGCTGCCGGCTGATAAGGCCCTTATTAACCGCATGGGCTTTAACAACGATGGCGCTGATGTAATCACCGAAAGACTACGGTTATGGCGTGAAAAGAAAGCCAGCAGCAATGAAAAATACCCGTTGATCATTGGCGGCAATATTGGCAAGAACAAGGGAACGCCTAATGAAGATGCCTGGAAGGATTATGCTATCTGCTTTAATAAGCTGCATCATTACGTGGATTATTTTGTGGTGAACGTAAGCAGTCCCAACACACCGGGGCTACGTGAGCTGCAGGAAAAAGAATCCCTGAGAAAAATTATATGGAACCTTGCTATGATCAATAATGGCAAAGCGATTGCCAAACCTATATTATTAAAAATAGCGCCCGACCTTACCCAATCGCAGATTGACGATGTAATAGAACTGGCTGCAGAAGTGAAACTGGACGGGCTGGTAATATGCAATACCACTATTGACCGGAATGGCCTGAACACGCCTGTTGCCGAACAGGAAAAGATCGGGGCAGGAGGTTTAAGCGGCAAACCGGTGAGGGCTAAAAGCACCGGGATTATTGAATACGTGCATAAACAAACCGGTGGCGGTATTCCTATCATCGGCTCAGGCGGTATTTTTACCGGTGTTGACGCCAAAGAAAAAATGGCAGCCGGTGCCTCCCTGGTACAGGTATGGACAGGATTTATTTACCAGGGCCCCGGCATTGTAAAGCAAATCTGTGATTCTTTATAAACCCGACTATGGACTTATTATTTATCTCCGCTTCTGAGCTGTTTACATTTGACTCTCTGGTAAGCTTTGTTATACTCGTTATCCTTGAAGTTGTGCTGGGTATAGACAATGTGATCTTTGTAAGTATTATCCCGAACCGGTTGCCACAGCAACTGCAAAAAAAAGGCCGCACCACTTGGATGGTAACAGGCATAATAAGCCGCTGCCTGCTGCTGGCCGCGCTTAGCTGGCTGCTGGCCCAAAAAGGGAAGTACATCATTCCTGAAAGCTGGTTTGGCAAAGGCTTTGACCTGGCAAGTATTGTAATGCTGGCAGGAGGTTTATTCCTTATCTATAAATCCGTAAAAGAGATCCACCATAAGCTGGAAGGAGAAGATCCGTCAGCTAATGTACAAAATCAAAAAAAACTGAGCTTTAGCCAGGCTATTGCACAGATACTGGTGATAGATGCTGTATTCTCTTTCGACAGTGTAATAACAGCCGGCGGAACGGCCAAGCATCTTGAAATAATGGTTGCGGCGGTTATTGTTGCTATGATCGTTATGTTCACCTTCAGTCCTAAAATTGCTGCTTTTATAGAAAAGCACCCAACGTTAAAAATGCTGGCATTGTCATTCCTGGTGATGATTGGTGTAAGCCTGATTGTAGAAGGATGGAACTCCGAAATGGCGCACCAGCTGCATTTGAAAAACTACATTTATTTTGCCATGGCATTCTCCTTTATTGTAGAGCTGCTGAATATGGTAATGCGGAAAAGGACCAGCCCGCATGTGGTGAAATTAAATGCGCCGAGGCTGAAAGAAGAAGACCGGTCACAGGAATAATTTATGTATTTATTAGGTAACTTGCTGGCCTGTTTTTCGGGGCGTAGCGCAGCTTATAGAAAGTCAATACGAGGTACGAGTATTAGATTTTCTTAATCCCGCGACAGGCGGGACCGCGGGCGAGCGTTTTCAGATAGGGTTTCCTATCACCCCCTGATGCTTAAACCTATGAAGAACGATTTTTTCGGGGCGTAGCGCAGCCCGGTAGCGCGCTTCGTTCGGGACGAAGAGGCCGCTGGTTCGAATCCAGTCGCCCCGACTTGACGGGACAAAGTAGAAAGATCTACTTTTGTCCCGTTTTTATTTTGTCGTAACTTCTTATTAATCAGATTGATGTATTGAATGAAATCGTTACGCCGGGCGGTTCGAACTTTGCTTTCCTCAAAAACGATTTTTTCAGGGTAAATTGAACCAACATCTTTTCTTATCTCGGATAAACATCCGTCTTTTAGCGCTTCCTTTATTTCAAATACCCTTTTAACCCCTCGTTTTATAAGGATTTGAACATTATCAGCATCATTATTCATTCGTGTCAATTGTGACTCCAGCATTGATATTTTTGCACTGTACTGTGATTTCATATCACGATAGTCATCGGCGTCTATTTGACGTGTTGCAAGGAGGTCCCTTGTGTGTGAAAGTCTATCTTCAAAATCCTTTATTTGAAGCAGAATTTCTTTCTTTTCAAATTGAACTTCATTCGTCTTATTAAGGTACTCCTTGATGATCAATTCCTGATAAAATGCCATGTCACCAATTTCAGGAACGAAGCTCGCAAGATCTTTCAAAATAGCTTCGTTCACTATTTCTGCATTTGTTCTATGCTTACACGCGCCAACACAGTGATAATAGGAATAGTATTTTGTACGGCCTTTAGACTTGCTTCCTGTTAATAATTTTTCACATTCAGGACAGATCAAAAATCCGCGCATTGGAAACTCATCAAGGGTTTTGACCTTTGGACGGTAGCTTCTTCCTCGGCCATCAAGGATATCCTGCACCTCATAATATAGTTCCTCCGATATAATGGCTTTATGTTGTCCTTTTACAAAACGACTTTCTTCATCCTTGAATTGAGGGATGAAAATCTTACCACAGTAAAGAGGGTTTCGTATTACCTGCCAAAAAGCATTTTTGCTACATTTCAACCCTTTTTCTTTAGCCCGCTTCCATATCTGCTCCGTATTGAAGATACCCTTTGCTATTTCTTCAAAGGCCCATCGTAGTATCGACGCATCAGGTTCCAGTGGGGCAATATATTTTTTCCCGTTTTCCTCTGTCTTATTAATGTAAGCAACGGGTGCAAGACCCATATAGCGCCCCTCTTTACGCGCCCTTCTCATGCCAAAGAAAACATTCAAGGCACGCCTGTCGTTCTCCACTTCCGGGGCGGCAAGGTAGAATGCCAGCATCATTTTGTTTTCCGGTATGGAAAGATCTAATGGTTGCTCTATCGCCTGTGGTTCCACGCCAAATCCACGCAGCACGTTAATCATCTGATAAGCATCACCAGCATTACGACTGAACCGATCCCATTTAGTGAACAATATCAGATTAACATTGCTTTTTTTCTTTTTCAGACCTTGTATCAAACTTTTCCATTGTGGCCTGTTGAAAGACTTTGCAGAATGATCCTCGTATATAACGTTACGAATCATGATGGAATGGCTCTCACAATATTTGCGCAGCATCTCTTCCTGGTTTCTCTGGGAGTACCCCTTATCGGCTTGCTCGTCGGTACTTACCCGAATGTATAAATCAGCAATATTTACCATGATCTATAATTTAATTGCCCTTTATCGGTTGGCTAAATAACCTACCAAATAATTGTTCAGTTGTCAAATCTTGAAGTTTACTCCTGTCAGCGCAGAAACAAAAATCCACATCGTATAGCCCTTTGAAACGTTCTTGCTCTGTTGCAAACAACGCATAATTCCTTCCTATGCGAGATGAATCTACACTTATCAGAAGTTGGGCTCTTCCAAGATTGTTGCTTAGATAAACCTCCAATTCCTTCCAGCCTTTTCGATTGAAATTATTTCCGGATGAAACATCCCAAAAGACATTTACTAACTCAATATTGTTCTTCAAACAATACTCTTTAATAGTCGCCTTTTGTCGAATAAGCGAATCGAAATTTCCCATTTCGATTTTCGCAGCCCGCAAATAGGACACCGCTCGCTTTCTTATACTTCTCTCCATATCTTAGTGTCTTTGTTTGGCACTAATTTACGTTATTTGGCCGACAGAAATAGTTGTTTAGCTGTAATATTAGAAGGCAAGGATTACCCATAGTGGGTTTTGAAAGCCAGGAAGGTTAGTGAGAGCGTGTTTGGCCACAAAAAAAGCATCCCTTCCAGGATGCTCTAAATGATGAAAGCAAAAAGATAAAACTGTTGAGGTTCTTTTGGAAGATCCTGACCTTACACATTATCTAAGATGATAACTATAACTCAATGCTACGTTTACTTTTCCCACTGAAAAAACATTCCCATTAAAGGTTAGTTTATCAGGGTATATCATGTTTACGATGGCTCGTACATCTTCATTATTCCCTTCTCTTAATATCTTATCCAACCTCATGAGGTTCTCCAGTCCCGATGAAAGAAGCCCGTCCAGACAAGGAACTTTTGCGTTAAGGCCATCGAGTTTTATATTTAACTGCTCGATCGTGGAACTGTATTGAGCTTTAAAATCGTTGTAATCCGATGCCTCTATCTTATCCGTTGCAAGAAGGTCTCTGATGTGGGACATTCTTTTTTCATATTCATTTATCTGGCCCAAAACCTGTTTTTTTGAGACCTGAATATCATTTGTCATTTCGTAATAAGTTTCGCACACTATCCTTTGATAAATATCCAATATGTCTTTTTGGGGTACGTATCTTTTCAGCTCATCGTCGAAAGCCTTTGTTATTTTTTCAGAATTAATCCGATGTGAACATCCTCGGTAACAATGGTAGTAAGTATAATGCCGACTTCTTCCTCTTGATTTACTTGCTGTAAGCAGCTTTCCGCATTCGGGGCATATAAGAAAGCCTTTCAGGGGAAATTCCCGCTGCGTCTCAATCTTTGGTCTGTATTTTCTACCACGACCGTCCAAAACGTCCTGCACACGATCAAACAATTCTTCTGTAATAATAGCCTCGTGTTGCCCCTGTACAAAATAACTTTCCTCATCCTTAAACCTGGGAATAAAAATCTTTCCACAGTACAACTGATTCCTGATCAATTGCCAAAAGGCATTTTTGCTACATCTGAGACCTTTATCTTTTGCCTTTTTCCAAATCTGTGCAGTATTGAAAGCCCCTTTGCCTATATGTTCAAAAGCCCATAAAAGAATTGATGCGTCAGGTTGTTTTGGAGCGATGTATTTATTGCCTGTCTCATCAACTTTGTTCTTATAACCCACCGGAGCAAGTCCCATATAACGACCTTCCTTCTTTGCCCGTCTCATTCCGTAAAAAACGTTGAGGGCACGGCGGTCATTTTCAACTTCAGGTGCGGTAAGATAGAATGCCAGCATCATTTTATTCTCCGGTATAGATAAATCTAAAGGCTGCTCAATAGCCTGCGGCTCAACGTTGAGGTCACGCAGCACATTTATCATTTGGTAGGCATCGCCGGCATTGCGGCTGAATCGGTCCCATTTTGTGAACAAGATCAGGTCTATCCGATTTCTATGCTTTTTAAGTTGCTGAATTAATTTCTTCCATTCCGGCCTGTTGAAAGATTTTGCGGAATGATCTTCATAAATAATATTACGGATCTCGATAGAATGGTTGTCACAATATTTCCGTAACATTTCCTCCTGGTTTCTTTGCGAATAACCTTTGTCCGCCTGCTCATCGGTGCTCACGCGGATATATAGATCAGCGATAGGTTCCCTTTCCTTTTTCATCTCTCTAAATATTTTACGACCACAATCCTGGCCAGTTTCTTTAAAAACAACAACAGCTTTGCTGCATCCTCACTGCTCATTCCCTTAGCCTCTCCATTAAACATTTTAATGAGTTTTTCAGGTGTCACCTTGCTATTTGAGAAACTGTTATTCATCTTATTCACTACTCTTGACAATTATGGAAGGTTTAAATTATCAAAGAGTTGTGGCGGTTTTTCAAATGTGGCATTGAGTGGAAGTATTTGGCTATCCGGGACGCCTCATAGAACTGTAAAACGCGGTTTTATGGATTAGCCTGGTTCTTAGGAAGCACTTCAATTGGGTATTTATATCAAATAAGCATTACCCTCATTTTATGGTTTGTTGCCTGCGTTCAGATTTTAGCCTTATTGTCTTTCCTATTCCTTTACAAAGAATTGAAATCAATTTCACGATCAATTGCGAGACTTCTTCATTAAAACCAGGGAAAGCAGCATACGATTGCAACAACTACCCATCATTCCATATTTTCCATTTTGAAGCGATAATACCTTTCTATAAAAACGCTCCTTCATTTTCAAATATCTCCCCTCTGTTGTGTGGCTTTTACAGCCACAAACTTTAAAAAAAGGGTTAGAAAATTTAACGAATTGGTTGTGTTGTTTTGATACACTCCAGGCCGTTTCCTAATGCCTTTTTCACTGCTTCCACGGATTTTTTTTATTCAAGAGCCAGTATGCTGTTTTTGTTTCGTTTCAAGAGCAAAGGTATGACCGTGTTCTTAACGGGGGCAAAAGGTCGTGCAAGTTTGGAAAAAAATCTCCACCCCTTGGGTAGTATTTTTTCCCAAAACCTTGTGCCTCCTAAACACTAACCTTTCCTGCTCGTGAAACGAAACATAGCATACTCCGGCTCTTTACACGAATAAAAAAAATGTCAGAAGTGAAAAAATACAGCATTGGAAACGGCAACAAAGTGAAACGAAACAGCACCTCCTCTCATTGCCGAATAAATCAAAAAAAATCAGACAAGAACAAATTCAATAACGCTAAAAATCAACAATCATGAACATCACTGGAAGACTGACAAGGGATGCGGAAGTACGCACAACGTCAAACGGCAAACAGGTAGTAAACTTTTCCGTAGCGGTAAACGACAGCTACAAGAACAAACAGGGCGAGCGAGTTGAGCAAACCGCCTTCTTCGACTGCTCATACTGGATAACCCCGAACGTGGTGAAGATGCTCACCAAAGGGCTACTGGTGGAACTCACAGGCAGGGTAAGTACAAGGGCGTGGGTAAGCAAGGACGGAGAGCCAAAAGCAGGGCTAAACTTCCATACCTCCAACATCAAACCGCTTGCAGGAGGTAGAAGAAGCGAAACGCCACAGGCTACTACGGAACTGAACACAGGCAATACACAGGAAGACGACCTACCATTTTAAACAGCAATCAATCATTTTTTTAACAATTCAAAATTTAAAACATCATGGCACATAATCTCAATTTCAACAGCAGAACAGGTAAATACAGTTTCTTCAGCGTTCAGGAAAAAGCATGGCACGGCTTGGGGCAGATCGTACAGGACTATCCCACAAGTGAAGAGGCAATCCGATATGCAGGGCTTGATTACGAAGTCATCAAAAGTCCGCTGTTCACCAAAAGCTCAAACATCATAGAAACTTCACAGGGTATCGAAGTAGGATACGGCGAACTGGACGTTCCCAACTACTTTGCCAACATACGAAGCGACAACAATGCAGTGTTAGGCGTTGTAGGCAAGGATTACCATATCGTGCAGAACCGCGAAGCGTTCAATTTCTTTGATGCCATTGTAGGCGGTGGGGACGGCATCCTGTATGAAACAGCAGGTGCATTGGGCAACGGTGAGCGCATATTTATTACGGCAAAACTGCCCGACTATATACGAGTTGGCAACGGTGATGATATTACAGAAAAATACATCTTCCTGACAACCTCCCACGATGGAAGCGGAAGTATTACGGCAGCGTTTACGCCCATCCGTATCGTTTGCCAAAATACCCTTAACGCTTCGCTTCGCAACATGAGCAACGTGGTACGTATTAAGCATACATCAGGCGCTAAACAACGCTTAGAGGATGCGCACAAGGTTATGGGACTGGCAAACACCCTCAGCAACCAGTTACAGGACATTTTCAACAACTGGACAAAAGTAAGGGTAACGGATAGCGAAGTAAAGAAACTGATACAGCTTGCACTTTGCCCCAACAAGGAAACCCTAGACCTGCTCAAAAAAGGTGCAGAGGAAGAAGTTTCCACTGTGTTCAAAAATACCGTTGATGATGCCTTTGCCTATGCAATGATAAGCGATACACAGCAGATGGAAACCACCAAAGGTACTTTGTTCGGAGCGTACAATGCCGTGACAGGCTACTATCAGAACGTAAGGAACTACAAAGACAGCGAAGCCAAATTACAGAGCATTGTATTGGGCGGTACTGCACAGTTAAAGACCCAAAAAGCCTTTGAACTGTGTACCTCATTCGAGAAAATCGGGGCAGACGCTTTTGAACTCAATTAAGTAACCACGGGCGACCGCCTGAAAAGGTGGTCGCCCTTAAAAAACTTACAGACATGGTACTCGAAACCTTTATAGCAACCGTAAAACACGACAATGGCAAAATTCGAATTAGGGTTGTATCAATGAACGGAGAACAAGGAGTAATCGAACAGATAATGGCAGCAGAAAGATGCCCCCAAAGAGCCATTGTGAAAATAAAAAAGGTTGGTAACAATATAAAACAGTGAGATATGAAAGCGAAATCAATAGACGAAGCAAAAAGTCTGGCTAAAGAAAAGAACCTTGAAGCGCAATACAAGGACAATGCTATATATATCATTTACTGTAATAGAACCAAGTATTTCTATATAGATACGGACAGCTTAATAAGGCTTTGGGAGCGGCTTATAGGCTACTATGAAAATGGAGTTTATACCGCAGCAGAGTAACGGAAACAATTCATAATTAGTAACATTTTAAAAAATACAGCAATGACAGAATATACAACCAATGGTATCATGTTTACTGAGAACATTATATCAATAAACGGTGCTGCCTTTGTGCTGTTTCCTGAACCGCATCACACCAAAGAACAGCTAAAGCAGGCCATAGCGGAAATTAAGGACAACAGGGATGCTGTTTCCATAGGCATAGCCAATGACGAGCAACGGGACGACCTCTATTTAACAACAATATTTAGAAACCCTGCCATCCACCATTTAAGGTGGTACGAGGTAAATGCCGACAAAGACCTGATCAGAAGGGAAAGACAAAAAGGAACACCCCCTGAAACTTATATAACCCTGTACGTACTGCCAAACGTTGAAGCCGTAAGAGAGGCGAACATAAAAAAATACGGTGGCGAAATGCTTTAACGCAAGGCAGAGTTCTAATTATCAAAATTAAAAACGCAAACACATGACACGTTCCAATCTTCATATCAGATTAAGCAACAGCACATCAATTATCTGCGTTGCAGACAGCAGCAGCGCACCTGAACACGGATATATTGTTGAAAATCTATTTGCCCCCCTGTTATTACTCGAAGACAGCGACAAAGAACTCCAATTGCTTTCAGAGCATTGCACAATGGATGAAGGGCGTGTAAATGCAACATACCGCTATACCATAGACCTTACCAAAAAGGAAGTAAGAATGTTTGAGGAACATTATAACTACCAAACGGATACTTTCCGAAAAGGCAAGGAAATCACCGAAAGGTATGATAGCTATTTAAAAACTATCGGGGGTAAATAAAATCAAATTGTACAACATTCAAAATACCAAGCAATGAACGCAAATTTTTTCAATCAGATAGCGCAGATGGAAATCACAGGTGATTTGCATCTGATCATTTCAAAGGGTGTAGATAATACCCTTATTGTTACCACACAGTTAAACAATGAGCATTGCGGAGACGATGCAAAGCACACCATAGTTCCGCTCAATCTAAAGGGAACGGCAGAAGAACTGGACGAGGGATATTTTGAGCGTATAACCGCACCTATTGAAAAGGCTTCGGGCTTAATGGTGAACATGGAAGCCTTTTTAAAGCAATTGGAGGAAGCGCAGAAGCAATCTGCGATGGAGAAGGAAAAAGCAGACAAAGAGCGCAGGGAAAAGGAAGCAAGGGACAAGAAGTACAAAGAAGCAATGACAAAAGCGGATGAACTGGAAATAGAGGGCAAACACCGTGAAGCATGGATGAAAGTACCCGACCCGACCGAATACCCCGAACACGCCGAGGCAATACGCAAACGTAAATCGCAATTGTCCGACAAGTTCGCATCACCGAGCCTATTCGGGCAAGCAGAGTAAAACAAATTGTTCAACGCCAAAAATCAGCAATCATGTTATTAGCAACACAGTTAGAACGCATATTCCTATTTGAAGACAAGGGGCAGGAAATCAGGTTGACAGACCCCGAACCCCAATGGAGCGTACAGGCGGTATTAAATTTCTATTCCAATACCTACCCGATACTCACCACTGCAAAAATATCCGCACCTGCTATCAGGGAAGATACGGTGCAGTACCGTTTTGAGAGCGTAATGGGAACAAAAGGTTAATCCAAACATCAAAAACGATGAATTATGCAACGCAACATCA
>DAOLFI010000756.1:0-2544 GCA_035326385.1 Niabella sp. | reverse complement strand
ATTATTTTGTTTAAATGTATGGTCAGCTATTGTAACAATTAAAACTGTCAGCTGTAATAGCGTTATGGACCCTTACAATGGTATCCGGATTTAGTAAAGTTACTTTGCCCTGCTGGTAACTCTGTAAAAAACGGGTAATATTTTTCACCGGAGAAAGCACGGCAATTTTTCTGAAAGAAAAAACCTCCCATAAAAGGAGGCTCTTCAAACATCATATTCATAAACAGGTTAAAACCTTGCTGTAAATATTTTAGGATTAATATTAACGCTCAGCCAGAACCAATCCTGGTAGCCCCTGGCATCAGGGGTGGTCTTAATGGTCCTCAGGGTGGCGGTATGGAAATAAGTAGAGTAGCCTCCGTTTATTGTTACCATGGGCAGCACTTTGTAATTAAAGGTCAGGTCTATTTCGCTGCCCAGTCCTGATGATAGTTTATCGCTGCCATTATATATGGTTCCGGCAGCATTAAACAGATGGCCGGCTATGCCAAAATCAGCTTTTATACCTGGCTTCAGGCTTAAGCTCATATAAGTATCTAACAGGCCAACAGTATTGGGTCCGGCCACATAATAATAATCCATAAAACCGTAGAATTTATGATGCGTTCCATATAAGGGATCAAAATACCGGGATTCATCATTGTTAGCTGCACCGTAGTCATCCCCGCTTAAATAGTCTGCACCCAGGGCTATGCCAACCGGTTGGGATACCTGGTATCCGGCAGATCCGGATAGCATATAAGCGCTTTTATCTTTACCGTCTGCATTTTTGCCACCCTGGTAGAAAGCCGATAACTGGCTTTTCCATTTTCCATAATTACCAAACCAGTTTGCCCCTGCAGTTTGCATATTATGCACTTTGGCCGCAGCCACACTTCCGTTCGTAATGGCATCTTTCTTAAAGCCTAAATTATTAAGCAATACCGAAATATAGGAAGTGCCGGAAACATTGAATTTACCATACAGCAATTGCATGTGCTGATAAGGCTGTGCATCTGCTGGTGTATAAAACTGTCCTACGGGATTGTTTACGTTCCATCCTGTTGCTTTATAATTCTGATTATAAGCAAAATAGCTTTGCACTTCAACCGCTTTATTATTCTTCCAGCTGATATTAAGCGCATCGTGGCTCCTGCCCGCCGGGTGCCAGTCAAGCCCGCCAAAGATCCTTTCATCATCCAGTGAAATAACCTGTCTCCCTATTTTAGTACGCATCGTATTACTTAGCTTAATGTCACCATAAGCTTCAAATACTGAAAAGTTGCCGGAGCTGGCATTAATAGGTACTACCTGGGCGTCCTGCCCCCATACATTAACATTCTGTGCCGAAATGCGGAACCGCAGTTTATCTTCATTAGCGTAATCCATCACAAGCCTTGTACGGTTATGGGTTAGTATGGCGGGCGCTTCACCGTTCTGCAGGGGTTTGTATGCTCCATTCCGGTATTCAAACCGGGGCCTTATTTGTGCAGAGATTGAAAATTCATTAACGGGATTGGCTTTATTCTCGTTGCCGCTTTTGTTTATTACCGCCTCCTGCGCATTGGTATAGGTACTTATAAAAAGGGACATACAGGCAGATAGTAATATCGCAGGATACTTCATAGCTTTTTATGTTTATGATTATTTAAGGTTGTTTACCCTTATAAATGAGTATAAGGGGATCAAAGCTATTCCAGCCTATAGCTCAAATACATAATCAGTATCATTCAAGTACCTGATATAAATCATGACAAAAGAATGACAAAGTCATGTTTCGGTTTTTACCTTCGTTTAGATTAAGACAAATTCATCTTTTATTTCACAATGCCATTAAAACAGCGAAATAGAAAATTTTCAAGGTTTTTAATACCGGTATTGCTCGGGATCTTGATAGGATTTATGGGTTATATTTTCTTTATGTCGAGGGCCTATTCTTACCTGTCAGATAATCCCAAAGCCTGTGTGAACTGTCATATAATGGCGCCTGAATACTCTACATGGCAACACTCCTCTCACGGCAGGAACACAGTGTGTAACGACTGCCATGTACCACATGACAATGTTTTCAGGAAATATTACTTTAAAGCTAATGATGGCTTACGGCATGCTACCATGTTTGCCTTTCGCCTGGAGCCGCAGGTGATCAGGATCAGGAAGCCGGGAGAAACCGTAGTTCAGGAAAACTGTATCAGATGCCACAGTGATCTGAACAGTGTAGTAGGTACCGGCGAGGTAACAGCTACCATGGCCCATAAGGATGAAGGCAAGCTATGCTGGGAGTGCCACAGGGATGTGCCGCATGGGGATGTGAGAGGATTGAGTTCCGCTCCCAATGCCCGTGTGCCATTAGCGCCAGAGCCCGTGCCTGATTGGCTTCAAAAAATGTCAGATACATCAAAAAATAATAAAAGTCAATAGCTCACCGGCTTTGATACCATCAAATACATTCTCAAAGACATAAATCATTACGGATGAAAAAGAAGAATTGGTTAATCGTTGTCATTTTGGCCATCGTTACATTTGGCCTGGGCCTGCTTACAAATTCTATTATGGAAAGGCGTG
>DAOLFI010000755.1:0-2547 GCA_035326385.1 Niabella sp. | reverse complement strand
GGCCACCTTTTTGGCAATCAGTCATAATTTTAAAATGGAGGTAGCCTCATTTGATTGCAAAACAACCGCAAAGCTGCAAATGGTTGACGGCAGGTACCTTATTACCCGGGCCGAAATGTATCCTGAAGTAACACTTGCAAATCCTGATACAGATGGAGAGAAAGCACTCCGCGTACTTGAAAAAGCAAAAAACGGGTGCCTAGTAACCAATTCTATGAAAACCGAAGTTTTGATGCACCCTTCGGTTAATTAAATAATGGTTTCCTTCACAACACACAAAAAAATAATATGAGCAACTTTTTCAGGGGATGGGATGTTATCCGTATAATAAGGTTATTGCTGGGTATTGCCATTATTGCACAAAGTGTACGATCCGGGCACTGGGGGCTCATGATAGCCGGTATTTTATTTTCATTAATGCCTGTATTTAATATAGGCTGTTGCGCCGGGAGCAATTGCAGTGCGCCTGCAGGGAGAGTAAAGCAAACAGAAAACAGTGATATTATTTATGAAGAAATAAAATAGATTAAATGTTGTTTATAAAGAAAAATATACTGCCGCTCATTGGGGTGCTGGTGGGCGCTTTGGCTGGTTTTTTGTACTGGAAGTATGTAGGATGTAATTCAGGAACATGTGCTATTACTTCCCGGCCGGTGAACAGCTCTGTGTACGGTGCAGTAATGGGCGGGTTGCTTTTTTCGATGTTCACAAAAGATAAAAAGAAAGAAAATGACATTTCAGGAAATCATTAACCAGGATAAGCCGGTTTTGGTAGATTTTTTTGCCGAATGGTGCGGCCCTTGCAAAATGATGGCGCCAACGCTTAAAGAGTTAAAAGAACGGGTAGGCGATACTGCTTCTATTATAAAAATTGATGTAGATAAAAGTCCGCAGGCAGCAGCCCAATACCAGATACAGGGCGTTCCCACTTTAATTCTCTTCAAAAACGGACAACCTGTATGGAGACAATCAGGTGTGAGAACTTTAAGTGAGCTGGAAAATGCCATAAGAAAGGCACAATCTTAGTTGCCTGCATATATTGAAATGGCCTCGCCGGAAACGCAATGGTTATTTATATTAATAACAGGCAGTGTGAAAGCGGTTTTGTTCTTCCAATATTTGGCAGTACTTGTGCAACCACCCGTAGGATCATAAATATATCCGGCAGTATAAACATCGTTATCTTTTACAAATATTGAATTAATCCTGGCTGGGGAATTGCCATCGGTAAGTGCTGTAACCGTTCCGTTTTTCCAGTATACTGCTTTGCTTCCATCAAAACCGGCTGCGTATAGATCGCCACCGTTGATGTAGAGGTCATTTGTCTTCGCGTTATTCATACCATTTGATAACCTTACGAGATTCCCGTTTTTCCAGTATACAGCAACCATAAATCCTTTTTCATTTTTTATAGCGCCTCCAACATAAATATCGTTTCCAGATAAGGAAATAGATGAGGCGCCACCGCCGTTTTGCGATTCAAGCTGAACTGGTGCTCCGTTTTTCCAGTATTTGGCAGCGTTTACAGTATATCCGGCTACAAATACTTCTTCGTTTTTCACTGTAATGTCAGAAGTAAAAGCATTGGACTCTAATGTTGTGGCTATCCCATTCTTCCAATATGTTGCTGCGGCCCCTTTTACTCCACAAACATATACATCGTTTCCCTCCACATAAATGCCGGTAGCGGTAGCAGCACTGCTTAATTGCACTAGGTTGCCATTTTTCCAATATACCGCCGTGGGTACATTACTCTCAAATATTACGCCTGTTACATATACATCGTTTCCAGATAAAAACATTCCACTGGCGTATGAGCCTTCAGATAAGCCATTAAGGGTTGTAATAGCATCATTGGTAAAATACCTGGAAGACACTCCTGCATTATTAAGAATATATATCCTTTCATTATTTACTTCAGGATTTATAGCATTTTCCTTGTCGCTACAACTAATAAGAAAAAACAACCAGGCTAATACTATAACTATTTTTTTCATACAGCTGTGATATTTTTAATGTAAATCTAAAGAAGTTTTTTTACACCATCAATCGCTATTTGAAGACGGGCCTCATTATTCCCTTTTATCTCTACCCAGGGTACGCTTTGGTTAACAAGCAGGTCTTTATAAATTCGGAATAATATTTCTCTTGTCTGCAGATCTGGATATTCACGCAGCTCATCTTTAACCCAGGGCAGGTCGGTATTGCAAAGCAGGTACAGGTCATATTTCCGCTGAACGATTTCATCTAAAATGAACCGGTGACATTTTCCAAACACAAATTCGCACCATACTTTCATTACATACATATCGGTGTCTAAGAATAGAGGTCGGAGGCCAGGCTCCAAACTTCGGACTTCAGACTTCGGACTTCGGACTTTCTCAACATACTCTTCCTCCAGCTTCAATTGCCCCCGGGCTATAACAGCCAGGTCTTCAAAACTGTAATCAGTACCATGTTCCAGCAAATATTCCCTTGCGTATTCGGGGCACCAAACTGTATTGAAATGTGCTGCCAGCTCACTGCAAAGCGTGCTTTTGCCGGTGC
>DAOLFI010000754.1:0-2554 GCA_035326385.1 Niabella sp. | reverse complement strand
AAATTGTTTTGTAAAAGATTTATAGGTTACCAGTATCATCTACCTTCAGTAACTTTTATTGCAGACGCGGGTCAGAACATTACCGGCCAATGCAACGGGGCACCCTTTTTAAAAAAATTACTGTACCCTGAATCTACTTTTATCATACTTTGGTATAGTGCCCAGCGGACTGGGTACCGAAGGGTCGTAGGCAGGATTCACTATCGGAACAAAAGAGCCCGTTTCCCGCACATGTTTCACAATTAATCTGTCCAGCTCTTTTACTTTGCCGGGCGTTTGATTCGCACGATTTTTCTTTTCGCTTATATCTTCCTTTAAGTTATATAGTTCGAAAAGAGGGGTTTTGTTGTTGCCTTCACCATAGAATTTTATTAGTTTGTAATCGTCTTTAATTACCATTGTTGCCGGCGTATTACCTGTTACAGTTACATAGTGTGGAAAATGCGAGAAAACAGGAACGGAGTATTTATCCTCACTTCCCAAAAAAACCTGACTGACATCTCTGCCATCGAATTTATTTTTCCCCGGACGCTTTCCTGTTTTACCAATAAGGCCCAACAGTGTAGGATAAAGGTCTACACTGCTGATAAGCGCATCATTTTTTCTTCCTGCAGGAATTTCTCCCCTCCAGCATGCAATAAAAGGCACTTTAAGCCCTCCCTCGTAAATGCTGCCCTTCCCAGACCTTAACGGATGGTTATTGGTTACAAATATTGTTTGCCGGGCATTAGCAGGTATATAGGTATTTCCTCCGTTATCGCTTGTAAAAACAATAATCGTATTTTCCATAAGCCCCAAAAACTCAAGTTTATCTAATAGCCGCCCGATATTTTCATCCATGTTTTCGATCATAGCTCCCATTACGGAAAAACGCTGCCTGTTACTTGGATCCTTTTTACCGCTGTACTTTTGAACCAGTTCCCTCTTCGCCTGCCACGGGCCGTGCACCGCATAATGCCACATGCACAGCAAAAAAGAAGTATCCTTATTGTTTTCGATAAACCGGATCGCCTCGTCGGTTAACCGGTCAGTTATGTATTCATTATCTTTTCCATCGGGCAGGTTATGTATACGATAGGGAGAAAAATAACTGGGGGGCCCCGGGTATCTCCCTCCTGCAACATTTACATCAAATCCCTGGGCTTCCGGCGCATAGGTGTCGGTACTTCCGAGATGCCATTTTCCCACAAACCCTGTTTTATAGCCATATACCTTTAACTCTTCTGCAATGGTCATTTCTTCCAGGGGTAAAAATCGGGACGAAACAGGTTCAATCATTTTCTTCCACTTCGCATCAGCACTTCGACGCGCTCTTTTGACGTTTACAGGAGGCAAGTGTCCTGCAGCTGTAGTTAGCCCGAAACGGGCTGGATATCGCCCGGTAAGTAAACTTGCCCTTGTAGGAGAGCACAGGGGGATGACAGTATGTGCATTTGTAAAAGAAGTGCCCATATCCGCCAATCGTTTAAGATGCGGGGTTTGGTAATATTGACTGCCGCCACCAGTCCAGTCTGTATATCCCATATCATCTGCCAGGATAATAACAATATTCGGCTTTTTCTGAGCAATGCAATAAATACTGATCCAACAACTCATCAGTAAAAGCACCTGTCTTTTTACGTACATCTTTTTCATATTTTTATTATTGGGGCGGAAGTAAAATGTTAGGATTTACATTGATTTCAGTTATCGGGTAGGGGTAAGTTTCAAATTCTGGCTTATAAACCGTATTTGCTAATATGGCCTCGGGGTCTGCAGCCAGCTCTTCCTTCAATGTGCCCCAGCGTTGGATGTCGAAAAATTCGTGCAACTCTCCTGTCAGTTCAAAGAGCCGCTCCCTTCGGATAGCCTCCCTGAACGTTGTTTGAGTAAGGTTAGATAAAGCGCCTACATTGGCACGCGTCCTTAACCGGTTGATCTGGGTATAAGCCGCTTCTGTAGGCCCGTTTAATTCATTATCCGCTTCGGCAAACATCAGCAACACATCGGCAAAACGCAGCAGAGGCAGATCATTGGCCGCTGCAACGTTACTGGGCGCTTTACCGGGCGGACCGTCTACATATTTGCCAAGGGCAATACCATTAGGGTCTCTATAATTAGCAGGACCTCCATAGTTGGCTGTACCACCTGCCATAGTAGTGTAGCTGAACAGGCAGGTAACACTTCTTCTCAAATCACTTGCAGCAAATAAATTATAAAATGCCCGCGTAGTTCCGTAATGATACTGCCCTCCAGCCGTTATTAAATTAGAATTCAGCGGTAATGAAAGAAAAGCTAAAGCAGATCCCTGCCCTACCATATTCATATACTTAATAACATAAATCAGGTCCTGGTTATCCTCTTTGTTCACATCGAACACGTCTTTGTAGCTGCCACCTATTCCATAGCCATAAGCCGCCGCGCTGTCTATAACTTCCTTCAGCTTATTTCGTGCCAGTAACAGTTTGGCCTCATCTTTCAGCGGAAACCACGACATAGTCAGGTACACTTTACCTAATAAAGCTTTTGCCGCCCCGGCCGAGGGCCGTCCTTTGGTATTATCCGGATAAGAATC
>DAOLFI010000753.1:0-2555 GCA_035326385.1 Niabella sp. | reverse complement strand
GATTGCGCGTTTTTACGAATGATGGTAGCATTCTCCATACGTAATACATAAATGCCGCCGGCTTCTGAACTTTTGATTTTTGCTCCCACTTCAAAAGCATCACTTAACACCATTTGTTTATTATAAGCTGCAAACGATGCGGCTGGATCATTTTCCTCCCGGCTGTCGTTTTCGAGCGCGCCGTTTAGCATTGTAACAATCTCCCGCCATTTCTGATAGAGCGCTTTGCAGGCTTCTCTTGTAGGATTGGGCTTCCATTCTTCGCCTTTTTGATCTTCCCTCCCGAACGGATCATCTTCCCAGTCGGGTAAATCGTTTAGTTTATCAATGCGCATAGTGGTATTAGTTTAGTTCCTGTTTCAAATAGAATCCTGTATGGCTTTTTTTATGTTTTACCAGCTCTTCCGGAGTGCCTTCAAATAAGATCTGTCCGCCGCCATCACCACCTTCAGGGCCCAGGTCTATAATATGATCCGCTACTTTTATCACGTCCATATTATGCTCTATCACTAAAACCGTATTGCCCCTGTCGGTTAATTTGTCCAGTACACGAAGCAGGTGCCTGATGTCTTCAAAGTGAAGGCCTGTAGTAGGCTCATCTAAGATATAAAAAGTTTTGCCGGTATCTTTTTTTGAAAGCTCGGTGCTTAGCTTTACCCGCTGCGCTTCGCCGCCACTAAGCGTTACAGCACTTTGTCCTAAGGTAATATAGCCTAACCCTACATCCTGCAAGGTTTTTATTTTCCTGTAGATGTTGGGAACTGCCTGGAAAAATTCTACTGCTTCGTCCACGGTCATGTCCAGTACATCGGAAATGGATTTTCCCTTGTAACGGATTTCCAGTGTTTCGCGGTTATACCTTTTGCCGTTGCACTTTTCGCATGGAACATATACATCCGGTAAAAAATTCATTTCAATTACCCGCATACCACCGCCTTCGCAAACATCACAACGGCCGGTTTTAACATTAAACGAAAAACGGCCTGCATTATAGCCCCGTATTTTTGCTTCAGGCACCGATGCAAATAAGGTTCTGATATCTGTAAAGAATCCACAGTAGGTAGCCGGGTTGCTTCTTGGAGTACGGCCGATAGGGGACTGATCTATTTCCACCACCTTATCAATATGCTCCAGTCCTTTTACCGATTGGTGAGGCATGGCCTGCATTTTACTTGCGGGGAAACAATGATTGCTTAAAACAGGATACAGGGTTTCGTTGATGAGCGTGGATTTACCGCTTCCACTCACACCCGTAACAACAATCATCTTACCCAAAGGGAGTTTTACGCTTACGTTCTGCAGATTGTTGCCGGTTACGCCTTTTAATTCAATAGACTTTCCCTTGCCTTTTCGGCGCTCTTTGGGTATGTCAATTTTTAAATGACCGTTCAGGTATCCAGCTGTGATGGTGTCTAATTTCAAGATTTGTTTGGGTGTGCCCTGGGCCATAATACGGCCGCCATGATAACCGGCTTTAGGACCTATATCAATTAAATAATCAGCTGCCAGCATAATATCTTTATCATGCTCTACCACTAATACGCTGTTCCCAATATCGCGCAGGTTTTGCAAAGAAGTAATGAGGCGCTGGTTATCCCTTTGATGCAAACCAATAGAAGGCTCATCCAGTATATAAGTAATGCCCTGCAGCTGTGAGCCTATTTGTGTAGCCAGCCTGATACGCTGCGATTCGCCGCCGCTCAATGTACGGCTGGGGCGATTTAAGGATAAATAAGTAAGTCCCACATCCAGCAAAAATCCCAGTCGTTCCCTTATTTCCTTTAAAATATCTTTTGCAATGGCATTTTGCTTTTTACTAAGCCTTAATTCAATACCATCGAGCCACGCCGCCAGGTTATCTAAATTAAGGTTGCTGAGATAAGCAATGTTTTTGCCATCAATTTTAAACCAGAGACTTTCTTTTTTCAGGCGTTCTCCATTACAGGCAGGGCAGGGCTGGGATTCCATAAATTTCTCCACCCAATCACGCAGCACCTCGGTGCTTTGCGTAGAAAGATACCAGCGCTTTAGCATGGGTATGATACCTTCATAGCTGCCGGTATAATAATCAGGAATGGACTCATCTGTTCCATCAAGATGCAATATTTTTTGTGCGCCTCCATCTCCGTACAACAGCAGGTCCAGCTGATCCTGTGACAGATCTTTTAAGGGCTTGCCCAGGCTTATTTTATATTTCCGGGCAAATGCTTCTACCTGCTGGTATACGCTGGCGCTGCGCTCTTCACCCAAAGGCGCGATACCGCCTTCCTTAATGTTTTTTGAAGTATCGGGCAAAACCGCCTCCATATTAATTACCGAACTGGTGCCCAGGCCACGGCAATAAGGACAGGCCCCGTAAGGTGAGTTGAAGGAAAAAGAATTGGGTGAAGGTTCTTCGTAGCTGATGCCTGTGTGTTCGCACATCAGCATTTTGGAATATTGGGTTATTTCGATCTGGCCGTTTTCTAAAACAAAGATCAGGTCTTTACCTAGCTTCAGTGCCTGCTGCACACTTTGGCTCAGTCTTGCTTTCAGGTCTTCTGTCACCTGCAGGC
>DAOLFI010000752.1:0-2556 GCA_035326385.1 Niabella sp. | reverse complement strand
AATCTGTTGAACAGGTAAGGCAATTGATAGACACGGTTCATCAAAAACAAAATAATAATTAATGGAAATAATAGCAGTTGGTTCAGACCATGCCGCATTTGCCTTTAAGGAAGAGCTAAAAGGCTACATTGAGAGCCTGGGATATGAAGTAAAAGACTATGGTACCTGCTCTTCCGATAGGGTGGATTACTGCGATTTTGGCTTCGCTGTTGGTGAGGCGGTTGCAAAAGCAGAATGTGCAAGAGGGGTCATATTTTGCGGAACAGGGGTAGGGATTTCCATCAGCGCGAATAAAGTAAAAGGCATACGGGCCGTGGTTTGCAGCGAGCCTTATACGGCAAGGCTTTCAAGGGAGCATAACAATACGAATATTTTATCTTTAGGAGCAAGAGTAGTTGGCATAGAGCTGGCAAAAATGATCATTGAAATATGGCTGAAGACAGCTTTTGAAGGCGGACGTCACCAGGGTAGGATTGATAAGATCAGTGCTTACGAGCAGGAAAAGTAAAGGAAGACAGATGTTGGGAAAACTGAATATTGGTGTGGATGTGGGCGGTACAAACATTAAGTTCGGGATCGTTAGCGCTTCGGGTAAAATACTTTTAAAAAGCAGCGTTTGTACCAATCCAGTAGGAGGTGGCAAAGAAATACTGACCACTATCACTAATAATGTGAAGCAGATTATAAAGAACGCCGGACTGTCCTTAAATGACGTAAATAGTGTTGGTATTGGTTTTCCGGGCACCGTAGATCATAAAAAAGGTATGGTGGTATATGCTCCGAATATTTATTGGAAAGATGTAGCAGTGACCAGGTCTGTAAAACAAAATATAAGAAAAGACATTTTCATTGCCCAGGATAGCAGGGCAGCTGCCTGGGGCGAGTTTTTAGTGGGCTCGGGCGTTGGTTATTCTGATATTGTTTCCATTACGCTTGGTACGGGAATTGGTTGTGGCATGATTATAAACGGGAATATTTATAATGGTGGACTGAATACTGCCGGTGAGTTCGGCCACCAGGTGATCAGGGAGAATGATAACCCTTGCACCTGTGGCCGCAAGGGATGCCTGGAAACCCTGATAGGCGCGCCAGCAATTATTAAAAGTGCTTTAAAAAGTAAAACGCTTGCAAAAAAAATAGGATTAAAAGACCGCCCTGTATCGGTTTCAGATATATATGGCTTAGCAGCTGAAGGAGATAAAGAAGCAATAGAAGTTACCGGCAAAGTGGTGGAGTATCTGGCTGCAGGCCTGGTCAATATGATTAATATAGTTAGTCCGCAGGTAATATGCATAAGCGGCGGGATCAGTAATGCTAAAGATAAGCTTTTACTCACACCGCTTAGGAAAGCCATTCAGCATAATGTGTATAAACCTGTTGCCCGCAAAGTAAAGATTGTGAAATCAGTTTTGGGTAGTGATGCGCCTTTGGTAGGAGCAGCACTGCTGTATAAAAATCAATTTTAATGATTGAAAATAGGATCAAATACCTGTTATATTCTATTGCTGAAAACAGCGACAGGATTGCTTTTGATGAGCTGTTCTGTTTTTATTTTCCCGGCCTGGTGTCTTTTTCCAATTCTATTATTAAAGATCAGCAATTAGCAGAAGAAGTAATTGAGGATGTTTTTTTGAAGCTGTGGGAGAACCGGAGGACAATGACCACCATCCGGAATTTTTCACACTATATTTATACAGCTGCCAAGTATGCTTCGTTTAATGCGGTTAAGAGTAAAAAAAGAATTGATTATGAGGAAATAGGGGATGATTTTATATTGAGCCACGCCACTCCTGAAACAAAAATGATCAGTGGTGAGAACCTGAATAAAATTACAGCGGCTATAAATGACCTTCCGCCCAGATGCAGGCTTATATTCAGACTGATAAAAGAAGACGGGCTGAGGTACGATGAAGTAGCGCAGCTATTAAGTATATCTGTAAAAACGGTTGAAAGCCAGATGATGATCGCTATAAAAAGGTTAGTGCAAAGCCTGACAGTGTTGCTTCCGGAGTATAAAGCAGTAATATTAAGAAAGAAAGCGAAATAAATTTATAGAATGATTAAGGGTAGCACCCTTAAAAAATTGACTTTTATATAGAAAGCAAATGAACAATGACAGATTTTTAGAATTATTGGCCAAAAAGAAATCCGGCGCTTTGACACTTCCTGAAAAAAGGGAGCTGGATGCTTACCTGGAAGCAAATGAGGATGATGCGATAATTGTTTCAATGATGGATGCCGTTTTTGATGTGAATTTCAATTTCGATCATAAGTATAGCCCCGAATCCTTAAAAGCTTCTTTAAATAATTTAAATGAAAAAATAGAGCGCAGTAAAATGCCTCCTAAAAAATCGTATAACCTGGGATTCTGGAGTAAAGTTGCAGCAGCCGTAATCATAATATGCGCTGCAACCTATTTTGTTTTTATCAGCTCCGGCTCTGACAGTGCGCAAATAAAATCCCCTAATATCGTCAGCACTAAAAAAGGTTCAAAATCAAATATTGTGCTTCCCGATGGTACAAAGGTCTGGATCAACGCTGATACAAGGTTGAGTT
>DAOLFI010000751.1:0-2559 GCA_035326385.1 Niabella sp. | reverse complement strand
TGGGGATAGTTGCCGGCGTTGTGCTGGCATGGACGCTTCGTTTTTTCCGTAGCAATAATATGGTCATTATCAGCTTTATGCTGCTGATGCCATTTGTAACCTATCTTGTTGCTGAACATTTTGAAGTGTCGGGAGTGATTGCAGTAGTTATATTGGGGCTGAGCATGTCAAGGCTGAGCCGCCATAAGTTTCCTGAAAGCGTTAAACAACAGTCAAAGAATTTTTGGGATATTATTATTTTCCTGCTCAACGGATTTATCTTTTTATTGATCGGTTTGCAATATCCTATCGTATTAAAAAAGATGGATCCTGCACAAATATGGACTTACATTGGTTATGCTGCTCTTATTACATTGGTAGCTTTAGGGATCAGGATGGTGCGGGTTTATTTGCAGCAATTCAATCTGCAAAGGGCTTTTGAAGGAAAACGCCGCATTAGCGAGGACGCATTATTTGACTCCCGCACCAGCTTTATTATCACCTGGTCGGGTATGCGGGGTATCGTTTCATTAGCAATTGCTATTGGTCTTCCTGTAAAACTTGGTGATGGAACACCTTTTCCTATGCGGAATGAGATTATTTTCCTTTCTATTGCTGTAGTATTATTTTCCTTGCTGGGGCAGGGGCTTTCCCTTCCCTGGGTAGTAAAGAAGCTGGGCAAAAAGTAACTTTACGACGCTGTAACTATTGTTGACTTCATAAGTTGTCTGCACTGAGGTTTATCGCCAACAGAAAATAAATTACAACATCCAATTTTTAATAAATCAATGTTCAGCTATATCTCTGAAGTGAATGCAGATGAATATTGAGCATTGTTTGTTGATTCTTAAGTAAACATTGAATATTCAATACTCTACGCTCAATATTCATTTGTAAAAGCTTTAAGCCTTATGCTTTCAGCTTCCTGCTACTTGCTGATGTTGTTCAGCAAGGCTATATCTTCCTGCTCTGATTTTACAATAAAAATGTTATTGTGTTCATGATTTATCTTTCCGGCCTCATATTTTAAGCAATAGGAAACCACCTATGCTACCTGCCAGTATGATGATAACAGTGCTTAACCTTTTCCAGAAAAGGGTTAGGGCCAGACATACCCCTAAGATCACTGCTCCCTGCCATTTCTGCACCGATGATGTGAACAAATGAAAGCCTACCACAGCAATTATCGAAACAGATGCAGCACTAAGGCCATCTAAAAAAAGCCTTAGCTTTTGATTCTTGCGGCCAGACGATAGTACTTTATGTAAAAAGAAGGAAATGAAAAAGGAGGGCAGAAAAATCCCTACTGTAGCCAATACGCCCCCGGAGATTCCGTTGATCAGGTAACCTGCAAATGTAGCGCTTGATAATATTGGGCCGGGAGTAATCTGTCCTACGGCAATGGCATCCATCAATTGCTGATGGTTAAGCCAATGATTTTTTCGTACAAGGGACTCCTCCATATATGCAAAAAGTACATAGCCACTTCCATATAGCACTGCTCCGATTTTGAGAAAAATAAAGAAAAGCTTGCTGTCTGAAAATTTACTGTTTACCTGCAAAAAGAAGGGAGTAAGAAATATCCCGCCTGTAAATAAAGGCAACTTGTTTTTTGCCGTATATATAAGATAATTTATTACACCTGCGCCAATGATCAGCAGCACCTCATTCATGCCATAGAGGGAACCTGCAAATACCAAAAAACAAAGTAAAATAAGCGTGGTATTGCTTTTTAATGTCTGATTCCAAAGTCTGAACACGGTGCCAATCACCAATGCGGTTGTAGCAGGCCTGATGCCGAAAATAAAACGTTGCACATCCGGTAAGGCACTGTACCGTTTATAGAAATACCCAAAGATCAGGCATATCAGCATGGCCGGGAGTATGTAACAAATCCCGGCCACTACTAATCCTAACCGCCCTCCTCGTTCTTTTCCACAGTGCATAACAACTTCCACGGCATTGGGGCCAGGTATAATGTAAGAGGTGCTCAGCACATCCATAAAATGCTGATGATCGATCCATTTTCGCCTGACCACCATTTCATTTTCTATAGTGGCTACCATTCCAGCAATACCGCCAAAACCTATCGTTCCTAATTTCAGGCATGAAAATGCGATTTCTTTTAATTTTTGAAGTCTGCTTTCTCCGGTCATGTTGTTTGCGTTTTAATTGAATGTAGACCGGCTATTTCGGCAGTCCATTCTATTCCGCTTATATCTATCAGCTTTAGCGTATAAGTATTTTTATACCCGGATATAGTATCAACCGGGATCGTTAATGCGGCCCTGGCTCCTAAAGGAATTAACAGGCTGTGCTTGCCCGGTTTTACTTTGGCCACATAATGATTTTTAATATGCTCATTCTGAAACCGGGAAAGATCTGTGCCATTCCATTCTTTAACTACTTCTCCGTTATTATTTAAAATTTGTATTCCGATAAGAAAAGAGCCATATACGTCAGCACCCTCTGTTCTGTAAACCTCAAAAGTTAAAGCTGATTTTTGGAGCACAGCATTTGATATTTCTATCCTGGGCTTCACAGATTTATTATGTAAAGTGCCCCATACACCACCATGAA
>DAOLFI010000750.1:0-2562 GCA_035326385.1 Niabella sp. | reverse complement strand
TATCCAAAAACATCTCGATCTCCTCCTTGGAGCGTTTTGTACCCTGCATTTCCGGACATTAGGCGGAGAGTGGAAGTCCGCATGCCAGAGCACGGAGGTCGGATAAACCGTAACTAACATAAAACTTCAAACTTTCCCAACTTTAAAAGCTATCCACTTCCCTGTATGCCTGTACCAGCCGCTCTTCACCTTCCTTACCTTGTTTTGACATTCCATGTTCCATGCCTACAATGCCTTTATACCCTTTATCATGCAAAAACTTAAATACATTTTTATAATTGATCTCTCCTGTTGTTGGCTCTTTGCGCCCGGGATTATCTCCTACCTGTATATAAGGAATCTCATCCCAGCACATTTCAAGATTTTTTATAAGGTTTCCTTCATTCTTTTGTAAGTGATAGGCATCATACAATATCTTGCAGCTCGGGCTATCTACGGCTTTGCATATTTCATAGGTTTGGGTTGAGTAACGAAGGAACAAATCGGGTGTATCACTTAATGGCTCCAGTACCATTACAATACCGTGAGGTTCGAAAATCTCTGCACCACGGCGTAATGCTTCAATTACATTAGCGGTTTGTATAGCCAAAGGCAGTGATTTTTCAAAATCGCCCGGAACTACTGTTACCCATTTGGCATTACACCGTTTGGCTACCTCTACTGATTTACGGCAACCTTCGAGGAAGATGTCAACATGCTCTTTCTTTTTAGCAGCAAGCGTATTAGCACCATTGCCACCTTTAGGCACTACAAACACGCCCATACGCATACCCAGCTTGGCCAGCGTATCACCAACTCGGGCCTGCATGTCAGGTGTCCGGCCCATCATGCCATTATCTTCAATGGACCGGAATCCAAGATCGTGCATGTATTTGATCTGATCAATAAAATCTTTCCCGGCAGAGTGAGCAAACATCCCGTCATGCGGAGCATAATCAAGATGAAAGACTTTGCTTTCAGAAAAACTATTTCCGGCACTGCTTTCCCGGGATGCCAGTGCTAATGCGCCTGTGGTAAACAGGCTGCTTTTTAGAAAAGATCTTCTTTGCATCGTTATTTTTTTGCCAAGATAACTTTAAAAAAGTTACCGTCCCCAGCAAAAATTTGCAAAACCCTGGTTAAAAATATTTTGCAGGATCATTTCAAATTTTGTTTTATACCTTTAGCGTTATGCGAAACATAGTATTAGCTGTTTGTGGTGCGATTGCATTTTTCAACACTCAGGCTCAGGACAACTCATTTAAAAAGTACGAACAATCTCTTCCCGGATCAAGCGTAAAATTCGCGATGGTACCTGTACCTTCAGGCACTTTCTTATTAGGCAGCCCGGCCTCCGACTCCAACAAAGAGGGAGATGAGACGCCACAGAAAGAGGTAAAAATTGAAGCCTTTTGGATGGGTGCAAAAGAAGTAACCTTTGAAGAGTTCCTTACGTTTTTTGCCGATGAGCATTTTTCCAGAAACTCAAAAGTAGATGCTATTACACGCCCCAGCGTGCCTTATGTTGATCCCTCTGCCGCTGTGGGAGGTGATGACCAAACTTATCCGGCTATTAACGTAAAACAGTTCTCGGCTTTAATGTACTGCCGCTGGCTATATAAAAAAACAGGTACTTTTTACAGGCTTCCGTCAGAAGCCGAATGGGAGTATGCAGCTAGAGCCGGCTCCAAAGCTATTTACCCTTTTGGAGATGATGCTTCCTTATTGGATGAGTACGCCTGGTATAGTGCAAACAGCAACGACTCTTTAAAACATGGCGGACTAAAAAAACCTAACGCCTGGGGACTTTATGATATGCTGGGTAATGCGCAGGAATGGGTATTGGACCAATACCAGGAAAATTATTATGCTACGATCAGCGACAAAGCGGTTAATCCTATCCGGATCCCCGAAGTAAAGCATCCGGGGGTGGTTCGCGGAGGCTCCTATATGAGTGATGCCGGGGATCTGAGGCCGGCCAACCGAATTGCTTCCAGCCTCGATTGGAGCAAAAGCGACCCGCAAATACCTAAAAGCCAGTGGTGGAATACCGATGCCCCTTTTGTTGGATTCAGGATCATACGTCCGCTAAAACAACCCACTGCCGAAGAAGCCGACAAATTTTTTAAGCAATTCACAGGACGCTAAGAATACAATAACAAAAAATATATAAAATGAGTTACAGTAAGTCAAGAAGAAATTTTGTAAAGCAGGGCTCACTGATTGCCGGCGGTCTTATGGCGGCGCCCATCTTCAGCCGCGCTAATTACTTTTCGGGTTCAGCAGGTGAAATCAAAGTTGCAGTTGTAGGTTGCGGCGGACGTGGCACAGGCGCTGCGCTGCAGGCACTTAATTCAAAGCAAAATGTAAAGATCGTTGCTCTTGCCGATGCTTTCAGGGACAGGGTAGATGGCTGTTACGCTGCATTAACATCTAAAGACCTTTCTGACCAGGGATATAGCGGCAACTTTCTGAATAAAGTAGATGTGCCCGAAGAAAGGAAGTTCACAGGCTTTGACGCTTACCAAAAAGCCATCCCCTACGCAGATGTAGTAATACTGGCCACCCCTCCCGGCTTCAGGC
>DAOLFI010000749.1:0-2569 GCA_035326385.1 Niabella sp. | reverse complement strand
TTATTGAATAAAAGTCAGAAAAAACAAGGAAGTCAGGAAGTCCGACAGCAGGAAAAATTGCTAAATGGTTTCTCAACCTTCTTACAGACTTAAAACAAAAACATTGAAACTGTATAAATATCCTTCCGCAAAATCATGGCCGGCAATCGCACAGCGGCCGGTGCAGAACAACAGCTCGATTTTTCCTGCAGTAAATGATATTATTTATGAAGTTGCCAATAACGGAGATGCTGCTTTAAAAAGCTATGCACAAAAGTTTGACGGGGTTGAGCTAAAAAATCTACAGGTAAGCAAAAAAGAAATAGACGTGGCCATTAAAAGCGTCCCTTCTGCTTTAAAAAAAGCCATACTACATGCTAAAAATAATATCCAGAAATTTCACAGCACACAAAAACAGGAAATTGTAAAAACAGAAACCACGAAAGGCATTACCTGCTGGCGGGAAGTGAGACCTATAGAAAAAGTAGGATTATATATTCCCGGAGGATCTGCTCCACTTTTTTCTACTGTATTAATGTTAGGTATTCCGGCTATGATCGCGGGCTGTAAGGAGATCATATTATGTACCCCGCCTGATAAAAACGGTAAAATAAACGATGCGATTTTATATGCAGCCTCCTTGTGCGGTATTACAAAAATATTTAAGACAGGAGGCGCGCAGGCTGTAACAGCTATGGCCTATGGTACTAAAACCATTCCGGCGGTTTATAAGATATTCGGTCCCGGCAACCAGTATGTAACAGCGGCCAAGCAGCTGCTTCAAAGCAAAGTAGCTATAGATATGCCTGCCGGGCCGTCAGAAGTACTGGTAATTGCAGACGAAACCGCGGTTCCTGCTTTTGTTGCTGCAGACCTCCTGGCCCAGGCCGAACATGGCCCCGACTCACAGGTAATACTGGCCTGCACTTCACCTGACATCGCTAAAAAAGTAGAAACCGGGGTACAGGTACAGTTAACACAGCTTCCTCGAAAAGAAATAGCGGCACAGGCCCTGCAACATGCAAGACTGGTTGTTCTGAAAGACCTGGACAGCGCAATTGCCTTCTCCAATCTTTATGCCCCGGAGCATCTGATACTGGCCTGCAAAGCAAACAATACCTTACTCAAACAAATAACCACAGCAGGCTCTGTATTCATAGGTAATTATTCTCCCGAAAGTGTAGGGGACTATGCCAGCGGCACCAACCATACATTACCAACCAACGGTTATGCAACCGCTTACAGCGGTGTATCATTGGACAGCTTTTACAAAAAGATCACTTTTCAGCAACTGACAAAAGACGGTCTTTTAAATATAGCAAAGACAGTTACTACCATGGCCGAAGCTGAAGGCCTGCAAGCACATAGTGAAGCAGTTAAGGTACGGTTAAAGGCTAAAGAGCCAGATGCTAAAAGCTGAAAGCTTAAGCATAATACAGTGAGGGAAGAAAATTAATTTTGTAAACTTTATTATTAAAAAATGGCTGAAGAAAATATAAATGAAGTAAACGACCTTACCCCATCTTCCGAAAAAATACCGGAGAGAGAATGTTTTAATGTAGCAGACCTGATCCGGGAAAATATCAAAACGCTGGCCCCTTATACTACAGCCAGGCATGAGTTTACAGGAGAAGCAAGTGTTATGCTGGATGCTAATGAAAACTCTATAGGGTCGCCTGTAACGTTGGATATAGGAGATTTTCACGAATCACTGAACCGGTATCCCGATCCTTTGCAAATAGAGTTCAAAAAGCGTATCAGCGAAATAAAAGGTATCCCGGTTGAGCATATTTTTGCAGGCAACGGCAGCGATGAGGCTATTGATGTGCTGATGCGTATCTTCTGCGATCCGGGAGTAGACAATATTATTACATTACCCCCAACCTATGGTATGTACAGTGTTTGCGCAGCTATCAACAATATCAAAGTAAAAGAGGTTCCCCTTACAAGCGACTACCAGATGGATATACAGGCTATTGCTGATGCAATAGACAATTATACCAAGCTGATATTTATATGTTCGCCCAATAATCCAACCGGCAATAGCATCAACAGGCAGGACATTGAAATCATCCTGAATAATTTTGATGGTATTGTAGTTATTGATGAAGCCTATATTAATTATGCGCGGCAAAAAACTTTTTCGCAGGAAGTGTCAGAATATCCCAACCTTGTGGTAATGCAAACGCTTTCCAAAGCCTGGGGTTTGGCAGCATTACGCCTAGGACTTGCATTTGCAGGGAAAGAAATCATTAGCCTGATGAATCATGTGAAATATCCTTATAATATTAATGAAGCTACGCAGCAGCTGGCTTTGCGCGCATTGAAAAATATTATGCAGGTAAACGAATGGACCAAAGAAACAGTGACACAGCGCGATTGGCTGGAACAGGAACTTACCCGGCTACCATTAACTGAAAAAGTTTTCCCTTCGGATGCTAATTTTTTGCTGGTAAAAATGACAGACGCTTCCAATGTTTTCACATATTTGCAAACCCGGGGGATCATTGTAAGAAACCGCAGCACTACCAAAGGATGCGAGGGATGCTTACGTATCACTGTAGGAACAGAAGAGGAAAATAAAAAACTG
>DAOLFI010000748.1:0-2572 GCA_035326385.1 Niabella sp. | reverse complement strand
CCAGCAGTTCCGGGAGCACCAGTTGCACCGGTAGGACCAGCAGGGCCTTGAGCGCCTGTGTCTCCTTTTTTACAAGATTCTACTCCCACAATCAGTGAGGCTAGAAAGAGAACGGATAAGAAGGATCGTCTCATAGTAATTAAGTTTTTTAATTGATTAATTATGTTTTTGTTAAAAAATGATGCCTACTCTAACTTGTCAAAATCTGCTTTTCGGCTTACGCAGGAATATATTTTGGGCAAGATTAGCATTTTATTTGACTTTAATTAACAAAAATGAAATAAAGTGCTTTTTGAAGGACGAAACACTACAAAACAACGTTTTGTCCTTTTTCTTTTACCTTATTTGATACAATTTTATATAAACGGCTCATAGCTATTTTGCTTAACGACTTGGAAACCTCATTGCCATTATCCAGCTTTAGCCGGCATTCCTTATTGTATTTGTCGCCGCCGAGATAAACAATCTTAGACAGGTTGATGATGGTGCTTTTATCAATACGCATCAATTCCTTGGTTAGCAGCCGCTGGTCAATACTGCTAATGCTCTCATTTACAGTTCGATGGCTGCCATCCTTTACCGTAACAGTGCAAATATTTCTGTTAGACTCTATAAAAAGAATATCCTGCTGATTCAGATACAATAATGAACGGTTGGCTTTTAAAGTAATAAAATGGCCGTCAGTCCTTACATTATTATCACTGTCAATCTGGCTGGTTACACGCCGGATAGCCCTGGCCAGGTTATCAGTATTTAAAGGTTTCATTACCAGGCCTGAAATACCAATCTCAACGATCCGCTGAATCCCCTCCAGGTGACTGGCCGCAGCTAATATAATTACTTTGGGTTTTGTAATATTCTGGTAAAAAAGCTTTTCCATCACATCAAGGTCATAGCTATGTATAACCTTTAAATCTGTAACTAAAATATCAGGTTTGTGTAGAAAGAAAGCGCCTACCGATTCTTCTACAGACGGGAAAAATGGCAGAAAGTCAAATTCTTTATCGCCTATGCTCTCTACCTTATATTTAACAAGATCCCAGGCAGCCCTGTTTTCTTCAATGATCTGAATTTTGGTACTCATAGTTATTTTTCGTTTGGCATTAGCACTTAGTCAAGTTCCCTGATACGTTATAACAGTTTGTTAATAGTAAACAAATATAATACTAAGCAGTCAAATTACAGGACAAAAGATAAAATATCAGGGATTTAAGGTGAAAAAGAGTCAGAAAGTCGGGAAGTCCGAGGTCGGAAGCAGGAAGGCTGGATGCAGAAAGCAGAAAGCAGAAGGTGTAAGGGCTTCAGCCTTAAGCATCCCGCCTTTAGTCTCAGGCTAAATTCCTAAGCATGTCTTCTGTCATCATACCCAGGTCAAATTCAGGTTTCCAGTTCCAGTCCTGCCTGGCTACACTGTCGTCAATACTCTGGGGCCAGCTATTGGCTATGGCCTGCCGGTAATCGGGCTGATACTCAACTGCAAATTCCGGTACCTGTTTTTGTATTTCAGCCGCTATTTCTTTGGGAGAAAAACTCAGGGCCGCAATATTGTAAGAGGTCCTGACAGATATATTTTTTTCTGGCGCTTCCATCAGCTCTATAGTAGCCCTTATGGCATCCGGCATATACATCATGGGCAGGTAAGTATCCTCAGCTAACGGACACACATACTTTTTATCATCCAGCGCTTCCCGGAACATCTCTACTGCATAATCCGTGGTGCCTCCGCCGGGAGCTGATTTGTAAGATATTAAACCTGGATAACGCAGGCTCCGCACATCTATACCGTACTTCAGGTTGTAATAGTTACACCAGAATTCGCCGGCATATTTGCTGATGCCATATACTGTAGAAGGCTCAATAATGGTTTGCTGGGGACAGTTCTGTTTGGGCGAAGTAGGGCCAAATACCGCTATTGAAGAAGGCCAGTATACTTTATGCAAATGTTCTTCCCGGGCAATATCCAGGATGTTCAGTAGTCCCTGCATATTTAAGTGCCAGGCAAGACCGGGATTTTTCTCTCCTGTAGCAGATAATATAGCTGCCAGTAAATAAACCTGTGTTATATTTTGCCTGATGATCTGTACATGCAGCATTTCCTTATTCATTACATCAATGCTGACATAAGGCCCGGTACCTTTGAGCAGCTCATTTTCCTCTCTCAGATCAGATGCTATCACGTTATTATTACCATAGATCTTTCTTAACGCCAGGGTAAGCTCTACACCAATTTGCCCCGAAGAGCCTATAACGAGTATCTTGTCTTTTGCCATATAAAAATTTATTTTACAAACATATCAAAATATCAGGCGTCTGCCTTAACCTGTGCAATCGTTTTCGCGGAGGAGAAAATGGGAAGTAGGTTTTGCTATGATCTGTCTGGTTTAAGTTAACCATGTTTAAGCCTTATGCTTTCCGCTTCCGGCCTCAGACTTACCGACTTTCCTGACTTCCTGACTTTTCAATACATTTGCCCATGCAAACATTTTTAAAATCGCTGTTCAGTAAACAGTCTTACGATGAAAAAAATTTCTTTCTGTTAGCAGGGCCCTGTGTAATTGAAAGCGAGGCATTA
>DAOLFI010000747.1:0-2573 GCA_035326385.1 Niabella sp. | reverse complement strand
CATCACTAAAAGAAAAGTGGCCTGGTATGCTGATGAACCTTTGGAGTACACCTATTCCGGCATTACCAAAACAGCGCTGACCTGGACAGATGCATTGCTGCAACTTAAAAAGGCTACAGAACAGATCTCCGGAGCAACCTATAATTCCTGCCTGCTAAATCTATACCATAACGGAAGTGAAGGTATGGCCTGGCATAGCGATGCGGAAAAAGATCTTAAAAAAGATGGCGCTATTGCATCTTTAAGTTTTGGAGCTGAAAGGAAATTCGCCTTTAAGCATAAACAAACCAAAGAAGTTGTATCAGCTATTTTAGAACATGGCAGTTTGCTGGTAATGAAAGGTGCCTGCCAAACTTACTGGCTGCATCGCCTGCCCCCTACAAAAAAGGTTAATGCACCCCGCATCAACCTCACGTTCAGGACTATTGAGTGATAATATCTACACAGCAGGTTCCTGCTGGCTCAAACAATGAAAGCTTCCCAGTCCCCAGATGATCTCGGTAGAGTCAATACCTATAACGGTTCTGTCTTTAAAATGTTCCTGTATTATTCTCATAGCCTTGTCATCTTTGCAACAACGGTAAGTAGGTACTATAACAGATTTGTTAGCGATATAGAAATTAGCATAAGAAGCAGGCAGCCGCTGGTCCTCATAAACTACAGGATCAGGCATTGGGAGCTCTATAATGTTTAGCTGCCTGCCATTTAATAACCTCATTTGCTGCAACTGCTTTAAGTTCTTTTGAAGCAATGAGTAGTTTTCGTCGTTTTTGTTTTCTTCAATAACAGTAAGCACTGTATCTTCATTTACAAAACGAACGGTATCGTCAATATGTCCGTCTGTATCATCTCCCACAATACCGTCATCTACCCAAAGCACTTGCTCTGCTCCGTAGTAATTGTGCAAATATGCTTCAATCTGCTGCTGGTTTAAATGCGGGTTGCGATTTTTGTTTAATAAACAGGCGGTAGAGGTAAGTATGGTGCCGGCGCCATTAAATTCTACGGAACCGCCTTCCATTACAATACCCGGGTGGAAAACCGGAATATCAAACTTTTCACCGATCCTGGTTGGTATCACATCATCCAGGTCGTAAGGAGGATATTTATCTCCCCAGGCATTGTAGCCCCAGTCCACTATCACTTTTTTGTGTGTCGCAGCTTCTGGGTTTACCAGAAATGCCGGACCATGGTCACGGCACCAGGCATCGTTAGTAGGGTGTATATAAAATTCTATTTTAGAAAGATCGGCTCCCTGCTTTTGGAGGTGTTTGGTAGCAAGAGTTTTCATTTTTTCGTCCGTTATATTAATACGAACGATCTCCCCTTTAGCCAGCTCTTTTACAAAATGCGCATAATAAGGAAATATAGCGTTCAGTTTTCCGGGCCATGATGCCTCCTTATGTGGCCAGCTTAGCCATGTAGCTTCATGGGGATGCCATTCGGCAGGGAAAAAGTAGCCGAGTTGCTTGGGGTTGACGTCAGAAGTCTGATGTCTGATGTCAGAGGGTATAGACACGGTCATTCTCTTAATTTTTTGATAAGTGCGGAAATCATTGAAAGAATTTCTTCACTCATTTTATAAATCTTATCAAAGCTTTCTTTTGAAATAATCTGGCGTTTATCTGCTATGAAGATGCAGCCAACGACTTCAATATTTGATCGAAATGCAATGGATAAAAATCTTGAAAATTCTTTGTTGGTTTGTCCGGTAGAGCCTTCAGCAATGTTCAGCGCAACCGAATCTGCAGCTCTTTTTATTTGTGATGTAAGAACGAAAAGTTCTTCTTTTGGAAATTGTTTGGTCGTATTGTGTACAAGTTCTGTTAGCTCCAAAGCTTTTTGCCAAACTCGTAACTGTTCAAATTTAAAAGCCATATTTTTTTAATGAGAAGTTACGGAATCCACTGTCCAAAAGTAAACTTGATGGGTAAGACGTAATCTTCCGACTTCGGTCTTCTGTCCTCCTTATCCTTCATCAATATATCTCTTCGTGATCGGCTGGTAAGAATCAATCCTCCTGTCCCTCAGGAAGGGCCAGTGCATTCTGAAACTGTCGGCTTCTTTTAAATCGAGCGTTACTACCTCTGTTTCTTCCTGGTCGTGCGAAGCCAGGTAAAGTAATTTCCCTTGCCCGTTGGTGGCAAAGCTTCCGCCCCAGAATTTCATAGCGCCGTTCTGCTCAAACCCAACACGGTTTACACTTACTACAGGAATACCGTTAGCTACGGCATGACTGCGCTGAATGGTTTGCCAGGCATTGTACTGATCTTTATTGGTTTCCTCATCCTGCTCTGTAGCCCAGCCGATAGCAGTAGGATAGAAAAGGATCTCAGCGCCCATTAATGCTGTAATGCGGGCAGCTTCGGGATACCACTGGTCCCAGCAGATCAATATCCCGATAGTAGCAAATTTTGTCTTGAATACTTTATAACCCATGTCGCCGGGGGTAAAATAGAATTTCTCGTAATAGGCGGGGTCATCAGGTATGTGCATTTTACGGTATTTACCTAAGTAGGTCCCATCTGCATCTAAAACAGCCGTAGTGTTGTGGTATAAGCCTTCGGCCCTTT
>DAOLFI010000746.1:0-2575 GCA_035326385.1 Niabella sp. | reverse complement strand
AAAGATGAAGAAACCTGTGCTGAAAATACTGACTGTACCCAACAGGGAGATATGATTTGTGATACAGACCCTCACCTGTCCATGCTGGGAACCTGTCCGAACCCGGCTAATATCAATCCTTGTACAGGAACACCATTTGGCACGCTTCCTTTCAATATTATGAACTATGGTACCTGCAGAAACCAGTTTACACAAGGGCAGGCAGACAGAGCTTTGGCTGCACTGTTAACCAGCAGGGAAAGCTTAATTTATTCCCAGGGAGGAAATGCTCCCCTTAGCAGCGTAGCGAAACCTGCCTGTACGGCATCTTTAGATGTAGTACAATCCAGAAATGCTGCTGATATTGGCCCCAGAATTGTTGAAATTCCCGGACAGCTCTATAATAGTTCCAATGGGTACACTAAGGATGGCTATACTTCCTATATAGATAATAGCTGCAAAAAAGAGGCTAAAATGGACGTGAGCAACAGCTACATCTTGAATGTATCTACCGCACCCAACCGTCAAAGGGTTAAGGTTTGGATAGACTGGGATAATAGCGGATCATTTGAGGCTGCAGAGCTGGTTATGAACAGTATTTCGCCTTCAGGAGGTTATGTTCATATAGATACCCTAAAGCCAGCTATGATGTCAAAGGCGATTATTAATACACCCCTGAGAATGCGCGTAGCCTCCGATTTTTATGACAGCCCGGATTATGATGCCTGTTCCCAATTGCAGTTTGGGCAGATGGAGGATTATACCGTAGTTTTAAGCTCTACAATTCCTGTCCGGTTTGGCAGCATCACTGCTTCCCAAACCAATAATAACCACCTGGATATTAACTGGACCACGATATCTGAAATCAATACGGGTTATTTTGAGCTACAGGTTTCTAACGATGGCGCTACTTTTAAAACTATTGAAAAGGTCTACTCAAAAGGAGCATCTGGCAGCTCTAATGAAGTTTTATCCTATTCTAATTCAATTAACTATACAAATACAGGAGTTTTGGGCCTATTAATTATCGGATTATCGGGCATAGCCTTATTTAAAAGAAAGAAGTGGGGATATATGGGCTTGCTCTGCTTTGGTATGCTTTATCTGGCATGTAATAAAAAAGAGCATACAGACCTTCCGAAAAAGGATGTTTTCTTAAGAATAGCGCATGTTGATACCAACCAAACAATCACTTATTCGCCTGTTATTAAGGTGGATAACCTGAAATAAAGCACTTATCCCCTATCTGCACAATACAATTTTGACTCATATTTTCCGCATTTCGTAAACAAGCTGGCATAGACAGAAAGTACCTTTGCAGGTCGAAATGAAAGGGACTATCGCTAAATATTTCAATATCTGGCTGTTGTTTATTATGGGCATGCTTACTGAGGCTAACGCACAGAATAGCACCGGGACTATAACAGGCACTGTCAAAGATGGTGATGGCAGGGTTGTAACGGGTGCCTTCATTTTTATTGAACAAAATAACCGGTATGCTACAATATCAGATAGTTTAGGCAGGTTCAGCCTTACGCTCCCAACAGGCAAATACGCTTTAAAGATTACACATGCTAAATATGACACATTAGTAAATACATTTCATCTCCGGGCTAATGAAATTCTGAAATATCATGCTGTGCTTACAATTGATATGAAACAGCTTGAGCAGGTGTTTGTAACAGGCTATGACGGAAAGGGTGTTACCAGTTCTTCTATTATCAGCAAAGAAGCAATGAAATTATTGCAGCCTTCGAGTTTTGCGGATTTGATGGAACTTTTACCCGGGGGGAGGGCTCAAACACCGAGTCTTACCAGCGCCAACCCCATCAGATTACGCCAAACAGGTACTCCATCCGGATCTACACCCGGGGCTTCCGCTTATGATATTAGTTCTCTTGGAACTGGATTTTTTATTGATGGGGCACCGGTTAATACAAATGCTAATATGCAAACTACTTCAGGATTTTCTTCAATTACGGATCCAAACGAATCCAGAGACATGACCAATAAGGGTGTGGATATGCGAACAATCCCAACTGATCAAATTGAAAAAGTTGAAATTATCAGGGGAATTCCTTCGGTGGAATATGGAGATATTACCAGCGGTGCCGTTTTGATAACCCGTAAAAGCGGCGAACAGCCACTTTATGCAAGAATGAAGGCTGACGGGTTCAGTAAATTATTTTCAGTTGGTAAAGGATTTTCGGATAAGAATAAAAAAAAATCTTTAAACTTTGATGTGGATTTCTTAAACGCTTTATCCAAACCCACAAGCAATTATACCAATTATCAGCGGCTCACTACTTCTGTACGTTTTCAGAAAGAAACGAACAAAAAATATGGGATATTGAAATGGCAAAACGCTTTTGATTACGCCCATAATATTGACAATGTAAAACCCGATCCTGAAAACTCCCTGGCAGGAGTAGATAAGTATTCTTCGTTATATAACCGTTATGGCGCAAAGACACAACTATCAGTGCTTTTAAACAGGGAAAGATTTATTCAAAATGTAGATCTTATAGCTAATATCAGTTATGAACAGGATAGGGTAAACCTTACCAAGTTTGTGCAGGCCCGAACTGCAACACTC
>DAOLFI010000022.1:0-12924 GCA_035326385.1 Niabella sp. | reverse complement strand
CGCGCAGGAGTTGATTAACAGAACAGATATTGCAATACAGGCTACAGGAATTATCTTTTTCATTTGCTTTAATTACTTCTTCAACAATAGTATATACTTAACCATATCTTTTGCTTCTTCCTCAGAAACATTAGGATGCGGGGTCATAGGAATTTCGCCCCACACACCTGCCCCCCCCTCAATAATTTTTTTAGCCAGGGTGGTTATAGTTGCATCATCAGCTCCGGCATATTTATCCGCTACTTCACGATACGCAGGCCCTGTCAGCCTGTCGTCAATCTTATGGCAGCTTGGGCACATAAACTTACCGGTAAGCTCAAGGCCTTTCTGGTAAACCGGATTTGAGGATAGTCCATCTGAAGGCGCCTCTGCAGAGGCTGACGGTGAAGCAGATGGTTGTTCGGCATCTGTCTTTTTTTCACTTTCGCCGCTTCCGCAGGCAGCAATAACAGATAAGATAGTTAACGAGAGTAAAATTTTCTTCATATACTTAAAATATTTATGACTAAAGTATCAATTATTATTCAAGTCCCAACACTTTCTTGTTAAACCCTGTATCAGCGCCGGTTGCAGCAAAATCATCAAAAGCTTTATCAGTAACTCTTATAATATGGTTCTTTATAAACTCAGCGCCTTCCCTTGCCCCGTCTTCAGAGTGTTTCAGGCAGCACTCCCATTCCATTACCGCCCATCCCTTATAATCATATTCCGCAAGTTTTGAAAAGATGGTTTTAAAATCTACCTGACCATCTCCAGGGCTGCGATAGCGCCCTGCCCGTTTCAGCCAGCTTTGGTATCCGCCAAATGTCCCCTGCTTACCGGTTGAATTAAACTCTGCATCTTTTACATGAAAAGCCTTAATACGATCATGATAAAAATCAATATACTGTATATAATCCAGGCACTGTAACACAAAATGTGAGGGGTCGTAAAGCAAACAGGCCCTTGCATGGTTATTTACTTTCTCTAAAAACATCTCATAGGTTTCCCCATCAAACAAATCCTCACCCGGATGTATTTCATAACATACATCAACGCCGCACTCATCAAAATAATCCAGTATAGGCATCCAGCGTTTTGCCAGCTCTGTAAACCCCTCATCTACCAGGCCTGCAGGCCTTTGCGGCCAGGGGTGAAATGTATGCCACAATAAGGAGCCGCTAAAGGTGGCATGGGCATTTAAGCCTAAATGCTCCGAAGCCCTGGCTGCGTATTTTAGTTGCTGCACCGCCCATGCTGTTCTTTCTATTGGATTACCTCTTAATTCCGGTGGAGCAAAGCCATCAAACATCTCATTATAAGCCGGGTGCACTGCCACCAGTTGTCCCTGTAAATGCGTGGATAACTCAGAGATCTGTAATCCTGCAGATGCCACCAACCCTCTTATCTCATCCGCATAAGTTTTGCTTTCCGCCGCAAGGCGTATATCGAAAATATTGGGATCACTTGTAGGGATTTGTACGGCCTCAAAGCCCAGGCTGCGGGCCCATTGGCATATAGCTTCGAGGCTGTTGAACGGCGGCTTATCACCTAAAAACTGCGCAAGAAAGATTCCGGGACCTTTTAATGTAGTCATGCAAAATCGTTTTTTACATTAAGGGATAAAGCTATACAATTATTTTGATTAGATGAAGCCTGAAGCTGGAATGGGAACATAAATATTTTTAGAATTCAGCTCAGGGTTAAAGAAACAACAGTAACATTAGCGCGTTCAACAACAATACAGTTAAAATTGTATGCATCCAAAAGAATTTAAGAAAACTTTGAATAAGAACCGAATATCTTTATGGATTAAAGAGTATAAATGAGTTTCCTATACAAATTATTGCTCCTTTCATGCATTCCGTTGATCTTGTATGCATGTAAGCCTTCTGACAAAATTATTGACAATTGGATGAGGGCTGGCAGCGATACAACAAATTATACAATGGGAATAGATCCCAATACTTCCCATCAAGGATCTCAAACCATGTCAATTAAATCCAGGGAGGTTATCACTGATGAGGCCTCATTTGCAACCTTAATGAACAAAAAGCCCGCAAAAGAATATTCCGGTAAGAGGATCAGGCTTTCAGGCTATTTAAAAACAAAGAACGTGGATGGCTGGGTCGGCTTTTTCATGAGAGTTGATGGTGATGGGAAAAAAGTGCTTGCTTTTGATAATATGCAGGACAGACCCGTTAAAGGCTCCTCGGCATGGAAAAAATATGAAATAGTGCTGAATGTTCCTGAAAATGCAAGTAACATAGCTTATGGTACTATATTATCCCAAAATGGAGAAGTGTGGTTTGATCATATTACAATAGAAGTGGTTGACACAAACATACCTGTTACAAAAGAGAATCCCTATACCGACACACTAAAGATCTCAAAATTAATAACCCAAAACTACCTTGACAGCACAAAAAACCTGACAACAGGAAACCCACAACTCAACGCCCCGTATCTTTCATTGTATTACGATTTGCAGCGGACCGATAGTATTGAATGGGCATACGGAGAAATAAACGTACCTAAAAATGAGGCTCCTGTAAATACCTATTATTGCATATTGGGCGGCAATTACTTTTATTCGGGCATCCAGGTAAACTCAGGAACAGAAAGAAGAATTATCTTCTCAGTATGGGATGCAAAAGGGGGTAACAACGATAAAAATTTAGTTGCTGATTCAGCAAGGGCTACATTACTGTATGCGTGCAAGGATCTGTATACTGACCGGTTTGGCGGTGAAGGCAGTGGCGTTCATACTCATTTAATCTTTGACTGGAAAGAAGGAACCACCTATAAATTTCTGCTAAATGCACAGCCGGATTTTAAAGAAAAGTCTACAACCTATACATTCTTCGTGCAAACGGATAATAAATGGAAGATGCTGGCAAAAATTAAAACGCCTTACTTCAGCAGCTATATCAAATACCTTTATTCTTTCTTAGAGAACTTTGGCAGAAATGATGGTATGAACCGCCGCTCAGCATCCTATCAGAATATATGGGTAAAACAAGTAAATGGCTGCTGGAATGAAATAACAAGAACTTCTTTCCACCTGCCATTTGGAGATAATAACCGCTTGAAAAAGGATTATGGTTGCGGGCTTTCGACAGCAAATGGGTTTATGCTAAGTTCCGGAGGGGGGTTTACAGACACTTATATACCTGAGAACAGTTTTATACAAAGACCGGCTACAGGAATAATACCTGTACTTCAAATGCCCGACTTAAACTACCTGCCCACGCAATAGATCCTCAAACACATCCCGTTTGCGAATCAGGCGGGGCACTCCGTTTTCTGCCAGTACTTCGGCTGGCTTAAAACGAGAGTTGTAATTGCTTGACATTTCAAAGCCATAAGCCCCTGCATTATAAAATACCAGCAGATCCCCTTCCCTGACTTCAGGCAACGGCCTCGACCAGGCAAACGTATCTGTTTCACAGATATTTCCTGTAATTGTATATTCTTTTACCTCACCATCGGGGTTCGAAATATTTTGAATGCGGTGGTACGAATCATAAAACATAGGCCGTATAAGATGGTTAAAGCCGCTGTTTACCCCGGCAAAGGTGGTGGCTGATGTTTCTTTTAATACATTCACCTTCGTTATAAAATAACCACATTCACTTACCAAAAATTTTCCCGGTTCAAACCATATCTGCAGGTCCCTGGTAAGCTCATTTGACTCAAAAGTATACAGCACTTTTGCTGCCAGCTCTTCTATATTGATGGAAGGATCATCTTCTTTGTAAGCTACTTTAAAACCGCCTCCAAGGTCTATGGACTTTAAACCTGGAAAATGAGGAATAATATCAAACAATACTTCAATGCCTTTTATAAAAACATCAGCGTCCTTGATATCACTGCCGGTATGAATATGCAGGTTGGTTATATTGATACGGTTATCTGCCACTATCTTCTTCAGCTGCTCCAGCTGATCCACAGGAATACCGAACTTACTTTTATCATGTCCTGTGGAAATTTTCAGGTTTCCCCCTGCCATGATATTAGGCCGTAAGCGAACACCCACGGGATAACTGTCTCCGAATTTTTTACCAAATTTTTCGAGGTTGGAAAGGCTGTCAATATTAATGATCACCCCTAAAGACTGCACTTCCTCTATTTCATCAAAGCCAATACCATTGCTGGTATATAAAATATTTTGGGGTTCAAATCCTGCATATAAGGCCAGCTTCACTTCATTAACAGAGCTGCAATCGGCATTACAGCCCAGATTTTTAAGCAGCTTCAATATATTAATATTGGTCAGGGCCTTACAGGCATAAAAGAAACGAACCTTGTTGCTGTTAAAGGCTGTTGTAAGCCTGCTATACTGGTAGGCTATTTTATCCGCATTATATACATATACCGGTGTCCCGTATTCATTGGCTATTTCCGTAAGCTGCAAGGGACTTAATACATTTTCCATAATAATAGATATAAAAAAAGCAGTACTACTACTGCCTGCGCTTCATTTGTACTGGTTTATTAAAAGTATTTAATAAGCAGGCTGATCATCATCATCATTATCCTTCTCCCCTTCTTCCTTATCTGCCTCTTCGTCCAAAGCTTCACTTCCGGGTATTTCTTCTGTTACCTGTTTCTTTTCATCGTCAAAAGCCACTTCCTCATTTTCTTCCTGCTGATCGTGGTTCTCATCTGCACCATTTACTTCTTCATGCAAATCAATATCACCTCCATCGGCCCTGGCCATCTCCTGCTCCATAACATTATTTATAGTATCACTTTCAATCAGTTCCCCGTTTTCAGAGACAGCGAGGGGATAGTCTTCTTCCGGCTCTCCTTCACCAGCAGCTTCTTCCCGGTTTACAATGGTAGGTTCAACCATCTGTTCAGCTAACACTTCTTTAATCTTAGGCAGCTCATCAGATGAGTTAATACCAAAATAATCCATAAAAGACCTGGAAGTAGCATATACCAGCGGATGACCCGGCATTTTTTCGTTCCGGCCGCTTATTATGATCAGGTCTTTCTCTAACAGCTTTTGAATGGCATAATCGGCGCTCACACCCCGTATAGCTTCTATTTCTCCCTTCGTTACAGGTTGTTTGTAAGCTACAATAGCCAGGGTTTCCAAAGCCGCTGCAGACAGGCGCTTCATAAATTTATCACCGTTCAGCTGGGCAATGGTTTTATGATATTCCTTCTTGGTAAGAAACTGCCAGCCACCACCACTCTGCACTACCTCAAAAGGATAAAATTCAGAAACGTATTTTTCCTTTATACCATCTATAGCCGCCTCCACCTGGTCCAGGGTAATTTTATCTTCCATAAAACCAAAAGCACTATTCAGCAGGTCGGTAACCTCTAAAGATGATAAAGGCTTCTCACTTGCAAAAATTAATGCTTCTATATGTGGAATTAATTCGGCTATCTCCATGAACAGATCTGATATTTGGAATTTGAGATTAAAAATTCGACTATACAAATTTCAAATCTCAAATCAGAAATTAAAATTATCCCTGTAATGCTGCCGCACCACTTACAATTTCTGTAAGCTCGGTAGTAATAACAGCCTGCCTTGCACGGTTATAGCTTAGTTTAAGGCTCTTTAGCATTTCGTTCGCATTTTCGCTGGCTTTATCCATTGACGTCATACGGGCGCCATGTTCAGATGCATTAGAATCAAGCACCGCTTTATAAAGCTGTGTATTCAGAATTTTAGGCATCAGTTCAGCGATCAGTTCAGCTTTATTAGGATCGAAAATAAAATCAGCTTTAGGGCCGCCCTTCTTATTTTCCACTTTCGGAATAGGAAGGAACTGCTCTACCGTAAAGATCTGTGTAGCTGCGTTTTTAAACTGGCTGTACACTATTTCAATGGCATCAAACTCTTTCTTTTCATACTCTTCCATTGCCGCCCGGGAAATTTTCTGAACATTCTCAAAGGTCAGATTCAGGAAGATATCTTTATGTTCCTCGTTGGTTTTATAGCCCAGCTTGGTCAGCGATTCAAAACCTTTTTTACCAAGATTCCAGATGCTAACATTCCCTTTCTCAAACTGGGACTGGTATTTCTCATTAATTACGTTACGGGCAAGTTTAACAACATTAGAGTTAAAAGCACCGGCCAGGCCACGGTCGCTGGTAATAACAATCAGCAGTACCTTTTCTACCGGCCTTTCTTCAGCCAAAGCCATTTTAATATCACCATCACTGTTGCTTACAATATTGCTTAATACTTCCTGCAGCTTTTGAGCATACGGGCGCATTTGCACAATTGCATCCTGTGCACGGCGAAACTTAGCAGCACTCACCATTTTCATGGCTTTGGTAATCTGCTGTGTACTCTGTACAGAGGCTATCCTGCTACGAACTTCTTTTAACTGGCCTGCCATTCTTTAGAATCTTTGGTTTTCAGGGCGCAAAAGTACGAGCAAAACGCCAATTTTCAATATATAAATAAAATATGTGGAAAAGGTCTTTTTATGAGTTGAAAGAGGACGGAGGACAGATGACAGGGTGGAAAGTTTAAAGGTCGAAAAGTTGATAGGGAATAGAGAATGTAAAATATAAAATGTTGAATATTAAATGTAGAATGTTAAGTCTCCGCCGATAACCACCATCCAGTATCAAGTATCCATCATAATGTACGATGTAAGGTGTACGACGTACGAGTGAAAGCTCTTTACTACGATTGAATATTGATATATTGAAAATTGATTATTGAATATTTTGCCCTTATGTATAGAATATCCGAACACTCAATATTCAATATTTATAAAAATGTCAATGTGTTTTAACATCCAGTAACCAGCATCTCGTATCTATGGACGATTAACTATTAACCAAACAGTACAGAAATTCTATACTCAAATAACGTACAACCTTGCATCCTACATCTTAGTTTGTATTGCTTCAGATTTCCAACTTTCCGTCTTTCGGACTTTCCGACGTACATCGTACATCTGACATCGTACATCCAACACCGTACATAAACCCCGATCTAAGCAAGCCTGATGCGCCTTACCATTGCAATCACCGAACCAATCACCAGGAATACCACACCTGCCCATACGAGGTTAATATAAGGGAATTTATATGCCTTAAGCGTAAGATATTCCAGCACATCATTCGATTCTTTAACACCAATAGTAACCGAATTTTTCCCCGCGTCATCCAGCCTCAGGACCAGGCCCTGCGACATAACAGTATCCTGGGTCTGGTAAATCGTATTGCCTTTATTCCTGATTAGTAAAAGATCTGAGTTGTAAGAAGGCCCTTTCAGTTCCTGTACCTTTACGGAAGCAGTATAACCGGTATCTGATTTTTCAAATCCTGCCACAGGCAGGTTGTCCTTTGCCGCTATTTTATCAATGGTAATGTATCCCTTGCTGTAGAAAATAGTGTCATTAATCTGAATGGTATTCGGTTTAAAGCGGGCAGTATCATCTTTTCCGTCAGGCTTGTAAAAAGAAGAAACATAGGTAAATACATCATGGTTCCAGTAATGCCTGCTGGAGGGATTGGCCATCAGCCCTTCATTTCCCTTATAATTTACAAAAGCATTAGGCAGCAGGGTAAATTCCTCATTATTCTTTTTAGACTTAAAATGTACTTTAAAATAGGTCTGTTGCTTTTTAGGATGCGCAGAATCGCCCACATAAGTGACCATATAGTTGTTCATTTGCATAGGCACACCCTTTACCAGGGTAAGGTTTTCACCGGTTTTCTCCTTACTGCCCTCACCGAACGGAACAGCAATGCCGCTGGTATTCCACGACAGCACCTCTTTTTTGGAAGACGACAATATCATTCCCACCAGCATTAAACCAAAACCAAAATGCGCAATAGAGCCACCACTGTTTTTAAATTTGCCGTTCACTCCTATCCAAATGTATGCTGCATTGGCAATGGTCGCATACACAGTAGCTACCAGCGCCAGCCAGATATTGATCAAAAAGCCCATGCCATGCACATCATAATTGATCTTTATTACTACCAGTATAAATGTTGCCACCAAGGCACTGATAATAGTGGGAACCAGTATTTTATTCCAGAAAAACTTAGTATCGGTAGCTTTATACTTCAGATACTGGGTGAACGCCGTTAAAATGCCTATTACAAAGGCAATCAGTACCTGTATCTTGTTATAATTAAATTCATCATTTTCCCCCGGCGCTTTATTTGAATTAAACAGCTTATTAAATACCGGCAGTGATGTCTGGAAAATGATAACCATTGCCGCGAGGAAAAATACCAGTGAACCAATAAACATCCAGAATTCGCGGGAAGTAACGTGCTCTTCCTTTTTAATAGCAGGAACCTGTTTGTTCAGCAATACAATGAAGGTGATAATACCGCTCAATATTACATACAACGGAAAACCCGGAATAGTTTCTGCCAGAAAATAGGTGGCAAGGGACAGGATAACCGTAACGCCAAAAATGATCAGCCTTTGCCGGTTGGTTTGCGCTGCAAAAAACGGGGCCAGCCACACAAATACGATCATAAACAGGAACAACTGCCCGTTCATACCTATATCAGCAAAGGCATGTACGGAAGAATCTCCCAAAACACCGCTCTTTGTAAGGAAAGTGGAATAAACAATGAAGATAAATGATAAGGCAAGAAATAAGAAAGATGAACGAAGAGAGTAACCACTGTGCTTAAATATCAGCATAGTATGCAAGCCTGATACCATAATCATCCACGGAACAAGAGAGGCATTCTCCACCGGGTCCCAGGCCCAGTAACCTCCGAAGTTAAGCGACTCATAAGCCCATTTTGACCCCATCATAATCCCTAACCCAAGAAAAGCAATTGAAAAAAGCGTCCAGGGAATGGCTCGGTTTACCCATCCTTTAATATCCCTTGTCCATAACCCGGCCATAGCAAAAGCAAAAGGTATTAAGGTAGAGGCAAAGCCAAGAAATAATACCGGCGGGTGGATAACATTCCAGTAATTCTGAAGCAATGGGTTCAGGTCGTTCCCATCAGTGATCATGGAAAGATAATCCGGCCTGATGGGTTGCGTTACATCAAAATTGAGATGCATAGCCGGAGCCTCGTCCAGTACGCCGGAATCTCTTAATAATATGAAAGGATTAGAACCGATCTTTACATCAAACACATAAATACCCACTATCATGGTAGCCAGGAAAAACTGGGCAAAGCTAACCACCGACATTACCGGGGCTTCCCATTGTTTTTCGCGCTTTATAACAATCAATCCCAAAACACAATGCCAAAAAATCCATAAAAGCGTACTGCCCTCCTGCCCTTCCCAGAAAGCGCTCATGATATATTTAAACTCCAGTGAAAGACTGGTATGCTGCCATGCGTATTTATATTCAAATAAATGATGATTAAGAATATGCAGCAGCGCCGCGAAAATAATAAGCACGGAAGCTACTTCGGTAAAGAAAGCTATACGGCCCAGCTTCAGCCATCCCGGTTTCTGATCGGGCGTAGCCTGCACCGCTTTAAAGTACGCAAAAGCCGCTGTAAATGAAGCAACTAATGATACCAGAATAAATAAATTTCCTATCTGTCCGGGCAACAAATGCTCGCCTGCGTACTCCATAAATATTACTGTTTAACTGTAGAAACCCGGGCTACTGTGTTGTAAGTGGAATCTTTTTTATTTCCCGGATGTTTGGAAGGATCTTCATCCTTGTATTTACTCGGACATTTGGTTTGAATACTCTGGCAAATGAACTGGCCCTCTTCATATTTGCCTTTCATTACCAGTCTTTCGCTCAGTTCAAAGTTTTCGGGTTTTGGACTGTGGTATATTACCCTTACCTTGTCCCCCAGGGTATCTATAGCTGTGAAAGTAAGATAGTTGGGATTCTTAATGGCATCATATTCCATCGGCTCAGATTTATCCCATTTAGCCATCAGGTGTACATATTTTCCTGGTTTGGATTTTGCGATGGCAACCGTATCATAAGTAGTGGTGGTTTGCAAAAAACTTACCAGAACCGCTATAGCTGCGGCAGTTAAAACCAATAAAACAATGTGGATCTTCTTCATTTCCCTGCTGAAAATTTTCGCAAAATTAAGACAATAGCCCGTTATACGGTACTTTAACAATACCGGGACTGTTTTGTTGCAACAAATCAAAAAATTATTAACATCATACCTGCCTACCAGATAACTCCAGCCCAAACAAATGCATCAAATGATACAGGCGGCTGATACTGCCCCACTAATGCATGCTTTTTTATTTGCAGCGCACCTGTCCTTTGAGAAAGTGTTTTTAAATCTTGTGCCGTAGGCGTTTCTTTCACCTCGATGGCCAGTTCGCCGTTAAAAATAAAATCTATTTCCTGCCCTGTCTTTTTCTGGTAATATTGCAGTTCACCCAAAGGTTTTAATTGTGCCGCCACTGTATTCTCAAATACCTGCCCGCTGGAAAGTTTATTTTCTGATAAAATATTTAATATACCGGTATCGCTGAAATAAAGCTTTTTTTGCTGTGATATTTCCCTGTCTATATTTTTAGTGAAAGGTGCAAGCTGATAAACTAAATAAGTTTGTTCTAATAACTGTATATAAGAAGCAATCTTTTGCCGGTTCAATCCTGATATACTGCTTAATTTGGAATAGTCCACTTTATTGCCACTACGGGCAGCGAGCAATTTTGCCAGTTTATACAACTCTTCACCCGCCGCATAATCCGACAACAGCTTTACATCCAGCTCGATATATGAATTTATAATATCCAGGAGCAGGTCTTTCTTATCCGCCAGCTTCTTTTGCAGTACCACTTCAGGAAAACCGCCAAACTCAAGATACTCTTTATACCAATCCTTTACCCTTTTATACCAGGCTTCTTTAAAAGGCTGCCATTGATAACGTATAAAAGCCGGCGCCCATTGCTTTTTAAATACAAGAAATTCTTTAAAGCTAAGCGGGTATAACTCAAATATTTTCTTCCGGCCTGCCAGACTTTCAGAAAATGTATTTTTCATATAATAGGAACTGGAGCCGGTTACTATAAACTTTACATTATAGGTATCATACAGGTATTTGATAAAACTGGGCAGGTTCTCCACCAGTTGAATCTCATCCAATGCAATAAGGCAGGGCCTGGCAAACTCTAAGCCCCACAATTCCAGTTCCTCTTTTATTTCTTCATAATTAGGTTTATTTAATAATGTCCTTATTTCAATAAGCTCACAATCCAGGTATATCTTTGCTTTTTGAGGTGCTTTGGCAAGCAGATGCTTCACAGCAGTACTTTTGCCCACACGTCTCATACCTGTGATCACCATAACCTGCCTTTTGGTTAAATGTGCTTCCAGCACACTATAAATATCCCTGCCAAACATAGTGATCCGAATTTTATTGTATCATAAAGGTACAATTTTTAAGTTTTAAAATTACAAATAGTATTACTATTTGATAAAATTTTTATCAAATAGTAATACTTTAAGAAGATAATTTAAAGTCGTCATTAAAAATCAAACGCTCCATTGACATAATGGGGTTAAAAGTTTAAAGAAGCAAAATAAAAACTAACAGTTGTTAGTTTTATAAGAAATAATCCGTTATTTAGCGTAACTTAAACTTCTAAAAACAATCCGTTTGTACAGGATCCAGTCAAATATCAACACACAGTCTCCTGATTTTATGGCTAATAAAGCAGCCTACCAGGAATTGATACAACAATGGAGAAGCAGGATGGCCGAAGTTATTCACCCTGCCGGTAATGCTGCCATAGAAAAACACAGGCAACGGGACAAGCTGCTGGCAAGGGAGCGGGTCAATCAGTTAATTGATCCCAATACGCCCTTTCTGGAACTTTCGCCATTGGCAGCTTATGGCATTTATGACAACCAGTTCCCGGCGGCAGGTATTGTTACAGGCATTGGTTTGGTTCATGGTCGCGAAGTAATGATCATAGCTAATGATGCCACCGTAAAAGGTGGCACCTATATGCAATACACTATCAAAAAGCATGTACGTGCCCAGGAAATTGCGATGGAAAACTATCTGCCCTGTATTTATATGGTAGACTCCGGCGGAGCCTTTTTACCGGAACAGGATAAAGTATTTCCCGACAGACATGATTTTGGCCGTTTCTTTTATAACCAGGCAAGGATGTCGGCAATAGGTATTCCCCAGGTGGCCATTGTAATGGGTTCCTGTACCGCAGGCGGGGCATATGTTCCCGCTATGTGCGATGAAACGATCATTGTGCGCAACCAGGGAACTATTTTTATCGGAGGCCCTCCCCTGGTAAAAGCTGCTACCGGTGAAGAAGTGTCTGCCGAGGAATTAGGAGGCGCAGAAGTACACACTTCCATTTCCGGTGTAGCCGATCATATTGCAGAAAACGATGCACATGCTATCGCTATCTGCAGGAACATAGTGCAGACCTTCCAACCTGCAAATAAACAGTTCCTTGATATCAAACCCATTGAAGAACCGGCTTACCATCCCGAAGAGCTATACGGCATCCTTCCAACCGACCTGAAAAAGCCGGTGAATGCCAAAGAGATCATTGCGCGCATAGTGGACGGCAGCTATTTTCATGAGTTCAAAGAAAAATACGCTCCTACGCTGGTAACAGGCTTTGCCCGTATTATGGGCTTTCCGGTGGGCATCATTGCTAATAATGGCGTGCTCTTTGGAGCATCTGCTTTAAAAGGCGCTCACTTTGTTGAACTGTGCTGCGCAAGAAATACGCCCCTTTTATTCCTGCAAAATATTACCGGCTTTATTGTAGGCAAAGAATATGAACATAAAGGGATTGCCCGGGATGGCGCAAAAATGGTACATGCCGTAGCTAATGCCAATGTACCAAAGATCACTGTTATAACAGGTGGTTCTTTTGGAGCCGGTAATTATGCCATGTGTGGCAGGGCTTATGATCCCCGGTTTTTATTCATGTGGCCTCACGCAAAAATTTCCGTAATGGGTGGAGAGCAGGCGGCCGGCGTATTGGTTTCGGTAAAAGAAGAA
>DAOLFI010000745.1:0-2578 GCA_035326385.1 Niabella sp. | reverse complement strand
AACATTGTTTCGTCTTCCCATCCTTCGGGGAAGTTCCGGTATAGCTCTCCCGGGTAGCGGGGCTCCAGGTCAAGCTCTTCTATATCTAAAGCGTTTCTTATCCGGATAGTAGGTTTTATTTCGCTGTTAACAGAATGAAAGAGTGCTATACCGGTGTAATTGCCCATACCGGGTATAAGTGTTGAAGCAAATTCGGCTGTGGGGCTGGTGTAAAAGTTAACCCCGTTGGCCCAATCGGTGATAAGCCTGTTTCCCTCAAAAGGCATGGAGGCATCAGCGGCATCCGCCACAGCGGAAATAACCTGCACCAGGGTGGACTCATATATGGCCATATTGTTGGTGATAGCCGTCACGGTACCTGTAACCAAAGCAGGAGCAGGATACTGGTTGACTTCTTTTACCTCGATATCTGCCGCAGTAAGCCCTGATATCTGCAATATACCGTTTACCCTGTCAAGCGTTTTGCCGTTTACATTTACCAGCAGCACATCACCACGGTAATAGTCAGCAGCCGCGGCGCCCAGATTTAAGGCTATGCCCCGTGTCATAGCGCCTCTTGTGGCCTGTATTATCACCAGGCCTTCCGGGGCGTTGCCGCCTTCGGGGTCAGAAATGACTACGCCTGTGATTGATGTTGCTTCCTGCAGATCCTCACTTTTTATAATCACCGGCTGGTCTTTATATAAATTCCGTACCTGTCCCAGAAATGTAATAGAAGCTGAAACTCCTGTAATCCTGTCTTTCACACAGCGTGTAAAAATCATTGCTGTTGAAAAGAGTAATATTATTAAAAAGGATATCTTTTTCATCCGTATATTTTTTATTTTTTTAGTTTGGCCGGATGGAACTCAGCAGATACTTCCTCCTGCTGCCAAAACGGGACAAGCTGTGTGAGATAGTTTTCTTATGCTTCGTTTCATTTGTATATTTTTTCTATACTAAATTCATACTTATTATAGCTACAGGCTTTATCGTTTCTGCCACCACAACTGTGTTTTAAGGTTATCGGGGCCCTGGATGGCTACCGCCTTATTATAGTTTGCGAGATTAGCAGCCTGTACTGTCAGCGGATAGTACAGGCGGGTTGGCATTACACCGTCATTGACTAATGACGGGCCTTTGGGCAATACCGGGTAGCCGGTACGGCGGTATTCGCACCAGGACTGTACATCGGTATAAAACAAGGCAAAATATTTCTGATGCAGGATGTGCTCCAGCTTTTGCGTTTCTGTCAACTCATCATTCCACTTAACCATAGCACCGGAGAGAAAGTCGCCCATTGTTGCACCCCACAGGGTAACCCGTGCAGTAACCGCGCGCTCATAATAGCTCTGCGGGCTCTCTGTATTTATCCATCCTTTTAGCGCTGCTTCGGCAAGGATAAACTGCAATTCGGAGTAGTTCATCATATTGCCGGTGAGCGGATTTGACTTCAATCCGTCGGCCATCAATGACTGTGTTTCGGGTGTGGTACCCATAGGATATGCGCTTGGAATACCTAAGTACATACCCTGTACCATTGTCAGCCACCTGCTGATACAGGGATCAAATGATTGGTCCAAATGGTCAACAAAGAAACTGCATGCCTTGGGTCTGCCCCACTCTGCATTGGTAAATGTGGCAAAAGGAGAAACATAAGGCGCCGTGCCTGTCCACCGGAATACTGCCGACTCGGCATTGCTGGTAAATACAGGGTAGTTATTGGCATTTGTTTCTACAATTTCCTGTATCCTGGCAATTACATCTGCGGATACTTCGGGGTTGCCGGAAGCCCGGAGCAACAGGCGCAGGTAAAGGGAGTTGCCAAATTTGCGCCAACGTGTAACATCTCCTCCGTAAACAGGATCGCTGTTAGGGCTTACATTTCTTGCTGCAACTAATTTGAAGAGTTCATTGGCCTGCTCCAGCTTATCAAAAATATCTAAATAGATATCCTTTTGCCGGTCAAACACCGGCATAAAATTTCCCTCTTTGGCCTGGTTGGATTCAGAATAAGGAACATCTCCGTAAGTATCAGTGATCAATGAATATACCCATGACTGGCATATAAGTGATATAGCCATATAGCTGGGCTGTGCAGTTTCTTCGGCAAACTGGTAAATCTCTTTGAAATTTGTCAGCTGAACATACCAGTCGCGCCATGGTGTTTCCACAACCGGGCGCCTGATGTCATAGCGGAAAATCCGGTCTATCTCAGTCTGTGTGTTTACCGTTACCTGCATCAGCTCATGTGTAATGTCCTTGGCAACAAACATATTTCTTACGATGGTTTCATTAAGCGCAGGCGCCAGCATGGTTTCGGGCAGCGCTTTCTCGGAAGTGTTGGGATTGGTATTGATCTCCTCGAAGTTCCTTGAGCAGGATATACCGCTTATTAGCAGGATACAGATAAGAAAATAGTATAATAGTATATTTTTTTTCATGATGTTTCTTTTTTAAAATGCTACGGTAAGGCTTGCCCCGATAGTACGCGTTGACGGAAACTGCCCCCGCTCAAATCCACGATTGATCTCCGTGCCGCTTAGTGTTCCGAATTCAGGATCGAACCCGGGCCATCTGGATAGTATAAACAGGTCAC
>DAOLFI010000744.1:0-2583 GCA_035326385.1 Niabella sp. | reverse complement strand
ATTTGCCCGCACCAATTACCAGTATCTTTTTATAAGCAATATCAGGCATTGCCTGTAGCAGCTCTATAGCAGCAAAAGAAACAGATACGGTGCCATTGCTCAGCTCCGTTTCTGTTTTAATTCTTTTCGAAGCCTGGAAAACAAAATTCAGCGTACGGTCCATTACCGGGCCAATTAGTTCATAAGCCTTTGCCAGCTCCACCGACTTCTTGATCTGTCCCAGTATTTCGTAATCACCCAGTATCTGGGAATCCAGGCCCGCTGATACCTGGAACAGGTGCTGTAAAGCGGTATTACCGTTTTTTAAATACGCATACTCAAAAAAGGTCTTACGGTCAGCCTTGCAATGTTCCAGCAACAGGTTCACCAGTTGTATTACCGACTCTGCAAACCCGTAAATTTCGGTTCTATTGCAGGTAGACACCACAAAAATGCTTTTTATCCCCGCTGCCTTGGCTTCCTGCGCAAGGGCTGCAAATTCCACATTATTAATAGAAAACAATCCACGTGTGGCAGCATCAGCTTTATGATAGTTGATCCCGGCCACACAAAACCTGTCGAGCACCTGTTTTGAAATATGAAATTCTTCTGCAGACATTTGAGTGCTGCAAATGTATATAAGGTTCTTTTTGTTAGCGTCATAATATTGTCATCTGGCAATAAAAAAAATATCATTGATTTTTATGACAATAATCATGTTTACAGATCTTAAATTTCTATGCCCCACCATAACAATTTGCTACCTTTGCGGAAATTTTTTGAACCCGGCAAATGAAAAGAGGAATTATATTAATGAATTTAGGCTCGCCGGACTCTACCAGCCGCAGCGATGTAAAAGAGTATTTAGACGAGTTCCTGATGGATGAACGGGTGATTGACAAACCTTACCTGCTACGGTTATTGCTGGTAAGGGGCATTATCACTCCTTTCAGGGCTGCTAAATCGGCAGAAGCTTATAAAACCATCTGGTGGAAAGATGGCTCCCCGTTAATAGTGCTGACCGAACGCCTGAAAGAAACACTGCAACCTAAAGTGGAAGCTCCGGTGGAAATAGCGATGCGTTACCGCAAACCGCATCCCAAAACCGCCTACGATAACCTGCTGGCTAAAGTACCGGGATTGGAAGAAGTGATTTTAGTACCGCTATACCCCCATTACGCTATGAGCAGCTGGGAAACTGCTGTTGAGTACATGAAGGAAATTCATGCTAAACATAAGTATAATTTTAAGCTGAAAACCGTACCGCCTTTTTATAAGCACCCGGCATATATTAATGCCCTGGCTGAAAGTATGAAACCTTATTTGCAGGATGATTATGATCAGCTGCTGTTTAGTTACCACGGCATTCCGGAACGGCATGTATTAAAATCAGACCCTACCAAAAGCCACTGTATGCAGGTGGAGAATTGCTGCTACAAATCAAGCGCTTCCCATCCTACTTGTTATCGACACCAGGTAACCATGACCAGTGAGTTGGTAGCCAAAAAGCTGGGACTGAAAAAAAATCAATGGGCTCAAAGCTATCAAAGCCGCCTGGGGCGCGACCCCTGGCTTTTGCCCAGCACACAGGAGCGCCTGCCCAACCTGCCAAAGGAAGGGGTTAAAAAAATAAAAGTGGTTTGTCCTTCTTTTATCAGCGACTGCCTGGAAACGCTGGAAGAGATTGAAGAGCGAGGTAAGGAAGACTTTATCGCCAATGGCGGAGAAAAGTATGAATATATCCCTTGTGTTAATACAAATGAAGTATGGGTAGATGCCCTGGTGCAATTGATAGAAGAAGCAGTTGGTGCTCCTTATGAAAAAATCGTAAATTAGTAGCATGAAATCAGGGCTCTTCTAAATAAAAAGAGTATATTTTAAATTAATATTTTTTAAGCCGCAACATGCGGTTTTTTTTACACTTATCAACATGAGCAGGCAGCACCATTACAGCGTTCATATTGTATGGGAAAGCGAAACCGGAACGGTAGATTATAAAAGCTATCAGCGCGACCATACAATAAATGTTACAAATAAACCCATTATTGAAGCATCGTCAGATCCTTCGTTCAGGGGTAACCCGGCTAAATATAACCCCGAGGAATTGTTTGTCGCTTCTATTGCCAATTGCCACATGCTTTGGTATTTACACTTATGCGCCATTAACAACATCGTTGTTATTAAATATGAGGACAGCGCCAGGGGTATGATGGCTGAACAAACAGACGGCAGCGGCAGGTTTGCCGAAGTAGTGCTGTATCCCATTGTAACAGGATTGTCAAAAGAGATGGTAAATAAAGCCGAAAGTCTTCATAAGGAAGCAAATAAGTTTTGTTTTATCGCCAATTCCCTCAACTTTGCGGTTACTCATCAACCGAAAACTATTGTAAATGGGTGAGTAGGGAATGGTGAATAGGGAAAGGAGACCCTCTCTATTTTAATATAAGTTTGTATAGCTAAAATCATCAACTATGTTATTAAATCTTAATCACCAAAATCTTGAGGCTTATAAAGTTTCTAAAAAACTTTTTGTGGAAAGCTATAAAGTAGCAAATACATTTCCTGATTATGAAAAGTTCGCGATGGCCGCTCAAATCAGGCGGG
>DAOLFI010000743.1:0-2586 GCA_035326385.1 Niabella sp. | reverse complement strand
GTGTATCCCAGCTGGAACAGGTTGCCCCGCAGGTAAGAGCCCTCTGCAACCCATGTAGCAACAGCATTGGCGTTGCTACCCATGCCAAAGTTTGCCAGTCGTATAGCCTGCGCCTTGCCGTTGGGGTTCTGTGTGGGGTGCCATGCTTCCTGATAAAGACGGTCAATGCCACTTGTCAGGAAACGTCCCTCTGTTGAGTGGAAAAATTCCTGCATCACTTCTACTCCCCAGGTGTACTGTAAATCAAGGGTCAGATCAAACCCTTTATAGTTGAACGTATTGATAAACGAGCCCATCCAGCGGGGTAAACCATGACCAATCACCTGACGGTCTTTATAGGTAACTTTTTCACCAATAAGAGCTGGAATATTCATGGTTTGAGGATCCCAGTTTGAAGCAACACCATCGTAAATACCTGCCCGTCTGTAACCGTAGAATGAAGAAAGCTCGTCACCTTCACGGATAAGTATATCATAACCCACAAAACCATCGGTAGTGATTTGCCGTTTGCCTGTGATCGGGTCAATAGACGCATTTTCATCTAATTTTTCCACACGGCTTTTGTTATAGCCTAAATTGATGGTTGAGGTCCATTGGAAATCGTTGGTTTGTACCGGGTATGCGGTAACCAATATATCCACCCCGCGGTTGGAAACCTGACCGATATTTTGTGTTACTGATGAGAACCCAACTGAAGGAGGGAGCGGACGGCTCAGCAACAGGTCCTTGGTATTTTTATAATAATAAGAAAGCTCCAGGTTAAGGCGGTTATTCAGTAAACCCAGATCAATTCCTGCATCCCACTGAGTGGTTCTTTCCCATCTTAAATCAGGATTAGGCATATTGCTCATATAAGAAACTACGCGCAATGCATCACCTATGATGGTATTGGATTGTCCTATACGTGCTAAGGAAGCATAGGTCCCTATCTCGGAGTTACCGGTTGCACCAATTGATGAGTGCAGCTTCAGCTTGCTGATACCCTGAATGTTTTGCATAAAGTTTTCGTTGGAAACCAACCAGCCCAGACCTAATGACGGGAAAAATCCGTATTTATTGTTCGGCCCGAATTTGGAAGAGCCATCATAACGTCCGGTTAAAGTAGCCATATATTTCCTGTCGTAAGAATAAGCTGCACGGAAGAAATAAGAGTTCATGGCCCATTTGTCATAGTCGCTGCCTACAGTAGGGCGATTGGTACCTCTTCCCATATTGTAGAATCCAAAATAATCATCTACATACTTGCTGTCGGAGGACGAAAAATAGTTGTAAATATTTTCCTGCCAGGATATACCTGCCATAGCGTTGAGCGAATGGTTGCCGATGAGCTTCTTATAAGTAAGGTAGGTTTCCTCCTGCCAGTAAAATGTGGAAGCATGCGATGCGGAAGCCGATCCTTCAGAGTTTTGATTGATCAGCGGGCGGGGAGTGAACGGCGTATAGTTAACAGCGCGGTTGTTATGATAATCCACACCGAACTGTGTTTTCAGCTCCAGGTCTTTTGTAATATGAAAGGTAAGGGCTGCATTACCAAAAACCTGTGTGCGATATTGCATTGCCTCCATCCGCTCCAGCAATTCAACAGGGTTACCCACACCTTCCGGCTGAAATCCCTGTGTGGAGCCGCCGGGATTATCTTTATTTATAGGAATAGCTGTTGTTTTGATATCATTTGTTTGTGCATATTGCCCATTGGGCAACCTTACGGGCAGGAAAGGTAATTGTTCTACCATTGTACGCAAGGCGCCTTGTCCGTAAGGGTTATCAGAAGTTCTGTTACCCCAGGTATGGTTTACCAGCAAATTAACAGAGGTTGATAACCAGTCGGTAGGCTTATCATCATAAGCCAGCTTTGCATTAAGACGCTTGAAATAAGAATTAAGCAAAACACCCTGCTGGTCGGTATAGTTTAAAAAGGCACCAACTGAAGCGTTTTCCATACTGCGCTGAATATTGATTTGATGGTTGTGAGACATAGCGGTACGGGAGGCCTCTTTTTGCCAGTTTGTATTGTATTTGGGCGAGCCATCAGCATTGAAAAGGTCGGGGTCTGTGAATATTTTTGATAAATCGGTATTAAAGTTCCTGTTCTGCCACGCGTTGGCGTTTTCCAAACCCTGTTTGAAAGTGGCCATCCATTCGTTGGCATCCATAACATCTATGAATTTGGCTATTTTACCAATGGATATAGAACCGGCGTAAGAGATCAGTGCATTTTCCCCGCCTCCGCCAGTGGCGCCACGCTTGGTAGTTACCAGTACTACACCGTTAGCACCACGGGCACCGTAAATGGCAGCAGAGGATGCATCTTTTAAAACCTCGATGGACTCGATATCGTTCGGGTTAAGGAACTGGAAATTCTGCATAACCACTCCATCCACTACATACAACGGATTGGCCGAAGCATTAATGGTGGCAAGACCGCGGATGATAACACGCATTTCTCCACCGGGTTGTCCCGTATTAGAGAAAATGTTCACACCGGCAGCTTTACCCTTCAGTCCTTCCAGCGCGTTAAAAGACTGGGCTTTGATAATGTCGCTGCCTTTAGCAGTAGCAATAGAGCCTGTTAAGTCTGATTTGCGC
>DAOLFI010000742.1:0-2586 GCA_035326385.1 Niabella sp. | reverse complement strand
CCTTTTTTCTTACATCCGTTCTTACAACCAACAATAAGCACGCTGCTTACTATCAGAAGCGCAAAAATTTTTTTCATTACAATAAGGTTTTCAATAGATAAAGTTAAAGCACAAAGACTTTATCCTGTTCATAACAAAGGCTTAAAACTAAAACGGAAGATCGTCCTGTGAGTCGTTATATTGAGCATCGGGTGGCATTTCATCAGCGTAGCTGTTATCACCGCCTGTATTGCCTGCTGCTTCTACCTTCCATGCTTTTACATCGGTGTACCACCTGCCGTTGAACTCGCGGCTTTCCACGTCAAAAGATATATTCAGCATATTACCTGTCTGTAAAACTTTTTCATTTATTTTATCGCCCCAGATAGAGATACATACTTTTTTAGGGTATTGTCCGCCGGTTTCTACAATAATATCCTGTTTGCGCCACTCATTACCTGTTTTGCCGGTTCCCCTTTGTAAGGGAAGCACCTGTATTAATTTTGCTGATAATTCCATAAACTATTTATTAGCTGCAAAGATAAAGGGTGAATCAATAAGCCTTATGAATATCTGTTTTCATTGCTGATATTGTTACATTTCTCCTGTTTAAAGAATCTTTGGAGAAAAATTGATGTAGGTTTGTAAAAAACAATATGATGCGCTCCCTTTTATTACCTGTTTTTTTCTCCCTTTTTTCTTTTAGCGCTTTAATGGCGCAGGAGGACCTTACGTATCAAAAACCCTCTGCACCGATATTATCCCTTGCCGATTATGAACCGGCTCCTTTAGTGTCCATGGATACCAGGAAAAACTATATGCTGCTCTCTTACAGGAGTGCCTATAAAACATTAGATGATCTGAACCAGGATGAAATGAGGCTGGGCGGGTTACGTATTAACCCCGTTACTAATATTTCAGCCACTGTAAACTATATCAATAACCTGAAGATCAGGAAAATCAAAGATGTAAAGGCTGAGCCCACGCAGGTTACAGGCCTGCCCGAAAATCCCAGGATCACTTATATTACCTGGAATCCTGACGATTCCAGGATCGCATTTACCCATACCTCCGCTAAAGGAGTGGAACTGTGGGTGATAGACGTTGCTACAGCCAAAGCCACCCGGCTTACAGAAGCTGATCTCAATGCCAATATGGGGTTGCCATACAGCTGGTATCAGGATAATACCACCTTGCTGGTGCGCACTATACCGGCTAACCGGGCAGCATTGATTGATTCAAAAAAAGATCTGCCCACAGGACCAATTATATCCACAGCAGATGGCAGGGTTTCGCAGAACAGGACCTACCAGGACCTGCTGAAAAATAAAACAGATGAACAGAATTTTGAAACCCTTATCTCTTCTGAGTTATACAATGTAAGTGTTGATGGATCTAAGAAATTGTTTAAAGAAAGGGATATGTATTCAGAGCAATCTATTTCTCCTGACGGCAGTTATATCATGCTTACCTCCATTATAAAACCCTTCTCTTATATTGTTCCGCTGAGCCGCTTTCCGCAGGTGACAAAAGTATATGACAGGCAGGGCAATGAAATAAAAACAGTGAATGAAAAGCCTTTGACAGAAATTATACCGAAAGGGTTTGGTGCGGTACCAACGGGTAAAAGAGCTATGGGTTGGAGAAGCGACAAGCCGTCTGCTTTGTATTATGTGGAGGCGCTGGATAAAGGCGACCCTGCTAATAAAGTGGATTACCGGGATGAAGTTTTTATTTGGGAGGCGCCTTTTACATCCGGCGCGGTTTCCCTGGCTAAAACCCGGCAGCGTTTTGGCGGTATTACCTGGGGCGATGCTAATACTGCCGTTTTGTATGATAACTGGTATGATACCCGCAATCTTACAACCTATCTTTTAAACCCTTCCCGGCCGGGCGAAGCGCCTAAGCTGATCTGGGATCGTAACTACCAGGATATTTACAGTGATCCCGGCAGCTTTGAAACCAAAGAAAACGAATATGGCAGGCCTGTGCTGGCTATAGAGAACGGTAACCTGTTTTTAATAGGTAAAGGATTTACAAAAGAAGGACAGTTCCCGTTCATTGACGAGTTCAATCTGAAAACTTTAAAGACCAAAAGACTTTATCAAAGCAGTTTTAAAGATAAAAAAGAAGATATTTTTTCTATTGAAGATTTTAAGAACGGCATAGCGCTCGTACAGATACAATCTAAAAATGAATACCCGAATTACTATTTCAGGAACTACAAAAAAAGGATAGCGCCTGTACAGATCACTTTTAATAAAAATCCTTTTGAGGCTATTGCCAATGTTCATAAAGAAGTGATCCATTATAAACGGGCAGATGGTGTGAACCTGTCAGGCACACTGTACCTGCCGTTAGGGTATGATATGAATAAAAAAGAAAAGCTTCCTTTATTGATATGGGCGTATCCCGAGGAGTTCAAGGATAAAAACAGTGCCGGGCAAAGTGATAAGAACCCCAACCAGTTTACTTTCCCTTCCTACGGTTCTTTTGTTTATTGGGTTACCAAAGGGTATGTAGTGCTTGATGATGCTTCTTTCCCCATTATTGGCGAAGGCACCAAAGAACCTAATGATAACTTTATTGAACAGTTAGTAGCCAATG
>DAOLFI010000741.1:0-2589 GCA_035326385.1 Niabella sp. | reverse complement strand
GTTCCGTCAATATCATTTACGCCAAAAGACAGGGATAATTGCGCATTTTGTCGGCCAAGCATTGGCCAATAAGCCTTTATATGTGGAAAATTGTCTAAATAAACGCGACTAATAGCATACACTTTCATGTCTTCTATCAGTGATGATTCTGCTACATGGCTCATATCATTGTCACCGTTTCTGAATTTCAGCGGGATGAAGGTATTGAACCCTCCGGTTTGGTCCTGCAGGTTGCGCAGCTGGCTCATGTGGTCAACACGATGACTATAATTTTCCAGGTGTCCGTAAAGCATAGTGGCGTTGCTTTGCATACCCAGCTCATGCGCAGTCTGGTGAATGTACAGCCAGCCTTTACCATCTACTTTATCGGCACAGATCTGTTCTCTTATTTCAGGCGCAAAAATTTCAGCGCCACCGCCAGGCAGGCTTTCCAGGCCGGCTTCTTTCAGGTACTGCATGCCTTCGGGGATGGATTTTTTTGCTTTGCGAAACATATAATCCAGCTCCACAGCCGTAAAACCTTTTATGTGAAGATCAGGGCGGTGCGCTTTAATACTGCGCAGTAATTCTGCAAAAAACTCCAGGTTCATCTTAGGATGCACACCACCTACAATATGTACTTCGGTAACAGGTTCATTATCATATTTTTTTACGATGTCCATCATTTGTTGTAATGAAAGCTCCCAGGCTTCATCACGATGGGCATATACGCGGCTGTAGCTGCAAAAGTGACAGGAGTACACACAGGCATTGGTAGGCTCAATATGAAAATTCCGGTTGAAGTAGGTAGTGTTGCCATGCTTTTGCTCCCGTACATAGTTGGCCAGGGACCCCACAAATCCCAAGCTGGCATGTTTAAAAAGGTGTAAAGCATCCTCATCACTGATCCTTTGTCCGTTGTGTACTTTATCGCTTATTTTGTGTAATGCTGTATCTATATTGGAAAGGCTGAATATACTCATCAGGTAAAAATTAATAATTCACAAAGATAAAACGGATTTTGGGTTTAAGGATTTAAAAATTGTCTGATTATGATCATGTTTTATTATGATCTGATACTTTTAATGCTGATTTCCCAATAGCCAATGCTTTGAAAAAAGCACCGGTTTAGCTGTATATAGGAGATATGTTGAGATTGATGCGTTCGCTCTGCATCAGCAAAGAAAATTGTTTTATTTACTTTGTAAATAGTATCTTTACACTTTACATCATTATGGGTATGAATTCTATTTTGCAGAGAGGGCTTGCACCAGAGCACCCGGGGTTGATCTTAAGGGAAATGTACGTGGAACCACTTGGTATCAACAATAATTTTCTTGCGGAAAAAATTGGCGTTTCGCGCATAACAGTTAATAAGCTGCTCAATGGCAGGCAGGGAATCACAGCAGAAATGGCTCTAAGGTTATCCCGGGCCTTCAGTACCAGCCCTTTATTCTGGCTTAATCTTCAGAGAAATTATGACCTTTGGCAGGCTGAAAAAAAATTTGATGAAAATATAAAGGCTATTGCCTGACAGAATGATAAAGAGCATTCAGCATAAAGGCATAAAGCTTTACTGGACAAAAGGAGATAGTTCTAAGCTTGCTGCAGATCAGGTAAGGAAGATCAAATTGATATTAGATATACTGGATGCTGCTGCTTTTATTGAAGATATTAACTTTCCAGGAGCAAATCTTCATGCTCTAAAGGGTGAAACGAAAGGAAAATGGGCTATTACGGTAAAAGCTAACTGGCGTATTATTTTTGAGTTTACAGCGGGTGATGTTTATCTGGTTGATTATGTAGATTATCATTAATATTTGGGGGGATAATAGGATGCTATAAGGTTGCCTGCCCTATACTTCTTCAATTACCGATGTCCCCTGTGACTGATCACCGCTTGTCCATTTCCATGTTTCATACAACCTGATCTTACCATTGGGTAAAACCTCCGGCACTGAATGGCAGATACCTGTCATGAGCTCATCATTATTATTTACCTGGTGATAACGTATATCTAAATGTCCTGCTTCATCAACCAGGCCTATTAAATGTCCTGATTTTATTTTACCACCGCTGTAAGTGGCAGTTAATATATTTTTATTTTGCTGGTAGTGAAATATGGTTTCAGATGAAGTTTCCCCGTTCTCAGTATTGCTTACGGGTTTAAAGACTTTGTTGTTGTAGTTGATCATATATATAAAAGTAGTTTTAACATTTGATAGCACCGGGTTGTTCATAAAATTTATTTAGATTCGTTGGCCGTACAGTTTCCCTGGACTGTGAATGGGAAGCGAGCTTAAAAATAAAAGAATGGGTAATACAACAGATCTGAACATAGAGACAGAAGTGCTGCCGTTTTTTGATTTTACACTTAACCATTTTGCTAAAGCTGAGCTAGCTTATTTGTTTCAAAAACCTCTTACCTCAATAGACGAAATAGAAATAAGGCAGCATATTATTAAAGGATTGATTGCAAATGCTGAGATTGTAGGCAATTATGCTTATGCAAAGCAGGATTTTTATGAAGTGTATTATTTTTTAACCAATCCGCCTGCTTTGAATTTTACACCAGGCAAAAGATTGCAGCTTTTCTTTTCGGAAAAGGAA
>DAOLFI010000021.1:0-12989 GCA_035326385.1 Niabella sp. | reverse complement strand
AAACTCTCTATACAGTTACTAATAATCTATTTACACAAAGAACTAAACACTACCGTATATTAGTTTTGAGTTACCTATCATATTTAGTAAAAAGAGTTTTTCTATTTCAAATCAATCCAATATCGACATTAATGGCTTCGAAATATCTATGGATATATATCATGACTGTAAAGAAGCCGATTTGTTTAAGTGTTCCGTCTTATTTTTATTAGAAGGGCAAACGTTTTTCAAGTCTTACCCATTTTTTATTGTTGAGGAGCTAAAAGACTACAATGCAACAGGCTGCGTAGTATTAAAGCTTGACTATATGGCTTGCTTCTCTGATTTTTCAAGTTATTATTTTAGCGCTTCTACAATTGAAAATACTTTTAAACTGGTAAATAGCCAGCGCTTTGACTTGTCTTATCTGAATGAAGGCTTCATGCATTGTATTAAAAACGATTTGTCTCAAATTTTAAAAGAAATTGACCTGTCTACTGCTAATCCTAACTACTTAAGATTAGCTGACATTCCGGAAATTTTGATCACGATAATTATTTTAACAGAAGACCCACATTACTATGATCATAATGGTATTCACGATTACGCTATTGGTTTGGCTATTGCGCTTAATATCAAGAAAAGAAAGTTTAAAAGAGGAGGAAGTACAATAACAATGCAACTGGCTAGAAACCTTTTCCTGTACCATTCAAAAACCATTACAAGAAAGCTGGAGGAATTGCTATTTGCCTGGTTAATAGAGAATCATTTTAATATTTCCAAAAGCACAATACTAGAGATTTATTTAAATATAATAGAATTTGGAGAAAGTGTGTATGGCATAGCTATGGCTGCTAAATATTATTTTGCTAAAAATGTTTACGATTTGAGCCTTACAGAATACCTTGTTTTATCTTATATAATACCGCGTCCTAAATTTTTCTTAGAAGCTGTTTTGATCGAAAGCACCCAATTAAAAAAGAACCTTGCTAAACATATTAATCATTATGGAAATTCTTTGTTAGAGCAAGGTTTTATATCCAAAGAAGAGTTTAAAAAGTTGCAATACAAAATATATTTTAAAGATTCAATTGGTATATTAAACCTTGAAGAACCAGCAGAAGATAAACTATGAAAATAGTAACCCTTAGATCCAGTTATATTCAGTAATAGCATCAAAATTTGGACACGTTTTTTTTACACCCGGGAAATCCCGATGTCCTAATATTTGAGCATTAGGAAAGAGTCTTTTTAACTCTACAAGCTTCTTTATCAGTGCAATCTTTTGTTCACAGGTTCGATCATCAACACCATTTCTTCCTCCTATATAGCTAATATGAATGGAATTTTGATTAAAGCCATATACTCCGTTGCTAACTAGTTCAATGGGATGTAAATCTACGACTTCGCCATTAGACTTGACCAGGAAATGATATCCCGGATCTATCCATCCGTTTACATCTCTCCAATAGTTTATTATATTTTCAACTGATGATGTTAATGGTGTGTCTGTTGTGTGTATTACTATATAATCTATCTGTCTCATTACGACAATGCTTCTAAATATGAATTTTTTTGCAAGGTTTAAGATCCTGCATTTGGCTGTATATTGATTTATGACTAAATTAAAAAAAATCCTGCAATATTGGTTGTAATGTTCTAAACCGAATATTTACAGGTCTTTCCTTTTCCCATTTTTCATCGTACCTTCGCCTGTTCACTGAAGGGGTTCTTCGAACAAAATTGTAAAAACATTGCCTGATAAAATAGTTTTATTACCCGATAATATTGCCAACCAGATAGCGGCCGGAGAGGTGATACAGCGCCCAGCCAGTGCTGTAAAAGAGTTGTTGGAAAATGCAGTGGATGCCGGTGCCACCGAAATAAAACTGATTGTAACAGACGCTGGCAAAACCCTGCTGCAGGTAATAGATAACGGCAGCGGCATGAGCGAAACCGATGCCCGCATGTGCTTTGAGCGCCATGCTACTTCCAAAATAAAAAATATAGATGACCTGTTCCACATCAAAACAATGGGCTTCCGCGGCGAAGCTTTGGCTTCCATTGCTGCAGTAGCACAGGTAGAGCTTAAAACCAAACGCGCAGAAGATGATGCAGGTACTTTAATTGAAGTAGAGAACAGTATCGTAACCCGGCAGGAGCCGGTGGCATTGCCCAACGGCACCAGCATTGCCATGAAAAATCTGTTTTTCAATGTGCCGGCACGCCGCAACTTTTTAAAAAGCAATGCTGCAGAAATGCGTCATATTGTAGACGAGTTTACCCGTGTGGCCCTGTCTTTCCCGCATATTTTGTTTACCCTTACTGCTAATGGCCAGCAGGTGTTTCACCTGGAGAAGGGCTCTCTGAAACAGCGTATTGTACAATTGCTGGGAAATAACTATAGCGCAAAAATGGTGACCGTAAAGGAAGACACAGACTATATGAACATTCTGGGCTTTACCGGCAAGCCTGAAACAGCCAAAAAAACACGGGGTGATCAGTACTTTTTTGTAAACAACCGGTTTATAAGAAGCCCCTACCTGAACCATGCCGTTATGAGTGCTTACCAGGAAATGATCTCCCCGGATAGTTTCCCCCTGTATGTTCTTTTTATAGAAATAAACCCGGAGCAGGTAGATGTGAACGTACACCCTACCAAACAGGAAATTAAATTTGAGGATGAAAAGATTGTGTATGCTTTTGTGCAGGCCGCGGTGAAACATGCGCTGGCCCAGTTCAGCGTTACGCCTACCCTCGATTTTGATCTGGATGCGTCTATCCAGCAGCTTTCTTCGGTTTCAAAGCCATTTACTCCCGAGCAAAAAGAAGTAGTATCAGGCTCTCCCCTTTATAAAGGGTTTACACAAAAGCACCAGGCTCATTTTATAGAAAAACCTTCTTCTTCAGAGCTGAAGCACTGGAAAGATTTTTATGAGCCTGTAAAAAAGGAAGAAGCCTTTTTTGAATACGAGAAAAGCCCGCAAATATTTTCGACGCCTCAGGCATCCCCTGCTTTTACAGTAGATGAGCATACCGATCTTGCCCAGGTTTTAAATACCTATATCCTTTACCCTACAGCCAACAGCTTCCTGCTTATTAACCAGCAGGCAGCGCACGAACGGGTGCTGTATGAGCAAATGATAGCCGCTGCTGATGGAAAACCAGTTGCTACCCAAAGAAATATGTTCCCGCCTACGCTGGAGCTTTCTCCGGCTGATGCCGCTTTACTGGAGGAGCTGTTACCCATTTTCAAAGTGTTGGGTTTCCTTATAGAGCCCTTTGGAAGCAATGCCTTTATTATCCAGGGTACACCCGCCGATCTTGAAGGGGGTAACGAAAAACAAATTGTTGATTTTACTATAGAACAGTACAAACATTTTAATACCGATATAAAAATATCCAGCCGCGAAAAGCTGATAAGATCGCTGGCAAGGCAGCGGGCTATTAAAACCGGTACCCGGCTTACCGAAAGGGAAATGAGGCAGCTGCTTACTGATTTATTTTCATGCAATACTTTTAATATAGCCCCTGATGGCAATCCTGCTTATCTTGAATTTAAACAGGAACAGATAGAGCGGATGTTTGGAAAGTGATTTGTATATTTATCAAATAAATTCAAAATATAACTGCTAATAATAAGGTAGATTTGGTAAAATCAATATATTAGCGGCGATAATATAAGTTAAGCAATGCAGTACGAGATAAAGAAACACGATAAATTCAGCTATATAGAAGAGGGTGAGGGAGCGCCGCTCGTGTTATTGCATGGGTTGTTTGGGGCCTTAAGCAACTTCAAGCCGCTGGTAGATCATTTTAAACAATACAACAAAGTTATAGTGCCTATGCTGCCTTTGCTGGATATGGACATATTACATACCAGCGTCAGCGGACTTGCTAAATATGTTCATAAATTTATTGAAACAAGAGATTATAAAAATGTAAACCTGCTGGGCAATTCTCTGGGCGGACATGTGGGCTTAGTATATTTATTAAAGAACGGAAGCAGCCGCGTAAAAACAGTAATTCTCACCGGCAGCTCGGGGCTGTTTGAAAGTGCCATGGGCGATAGTTATCCCAAACGCGGCGACAGGGAATATATCCGTAAAAAAACAGAATATACATTTTATGACCCTGCCATGGCTACAGATGATTTGGTGGAAGAGGTTTTTTCTATTACAAATAACCGCTTAAAGGTTATAAAGATTATTGCACTGGCTAAAAGTGCCATCAGGAATAACCTCGAAAAAGAACTGCATCAAATAAAGATCCCTGCGCTTCTGATATGGGGTAAGAACGATAATGTTACACCTCCATTTGTTGCAGAAGAATTTCATAAGCTGCTCCCCGACAGCGAACTGTATTTTATTGATAAATGCGGCCACGCTCCTATGATGGAAGTTCCCGAAGAGTTCAACAAAATTTTGTTTAATTTTTTAAAAAAACATGCCGCTATTGCAACAGAAGCCTGAAGATAGGAGTCTTACTATAAAAGAGGCAATATGTTAGTTAGTAATTTACCCTTGGAAAGTCTGCCTCAGGTCAAGCTGTCTGATAAGGTTTACTATGTATTACAATTGATGTACGATTATAATGTACATGAATTGGCGGTTACCAGTGGAGGTGAATTTGCAGGAATAGTAAAAGAAGAGGCATTGCTGAATGTGGAGGATAATACGCTTATTGAAGATATTCAGCACTTGTTTCTTAAAATATCCGTAAGCTCCGGGGACCATCTTTTAAAAGCTGTTTCGTTGGCTGTAGCCTCTCATTTAAGCATTCTTCCCGTAACAGATAATGAGCACAAACTGACCGGAATTATTGAGACCGGCCATTTGTTGCAGGATATGGCCGATTTTTTGCAGGTAAACGAACCGGGTGCATTAATAGTGCTTGAAGTAGATACCTTTCATTATTCTTTCTCGGAGATATGCCGGATTGTTGAAAGTAATGATGCCCAAATCACCCAGCTCAACACGTCTCAAAGCGGTGAAACGGGCAAAACCCAGGTAACGCTGAAGCTGAATAAACTGGAGATTTCGGATATTGTAGCCAGTTTTCAGCGTTATGACTATTATGTAAAGTATTATTTTGGAGAAGAGCTTTATACTAATGAACTGAAAAACAATTATGAAAACCTGATGAGCTATCTTAATGTTTAATAGGCCACCATTAAATATAATTGAATCCTTGTGACGTAAGAATGCCTGGTATAATAAAATATTTGTTGTGGCTGTTATTTCTGTTGGGGAATTGCATGCTTATTTGCGCACAGGTAGACGATACCGGGCAACCCGCTACAGATACTTCCCGGGCTTCTTCCTCTATTATCCCTAACCATTTTTTATCTGATACTTTAAACTGGTCTTTTGAAGATAGTATATTCACCATCAGGAATATTTATATTGTAGGTAACAAAATCACCCGCAGGGTGATCCTGTTAAGGGAGCTGCCTTTCCGTGAAGGTGATTCAGTAAATATAAAAGAACTGCCCGGATTGTTAACAGAGGCGCAAACACGATTGCTCAACCTTTCTCTTTTTTCAAGATCCGCCAAAGACTTTAGCATAAAAGTGTTGGAGATAGAAGGCTCTTTTATGGATATTATAATAAGCGTTAAGGAGCGCTGGTACCTGCTGCCGGCGCCTCATTTAAAACCTGTAGACAGAAGCCTGAGTGACTGGCTGTTCAATAACAATGCACAGATATCCCGTTTGGATTACGGGCTAAAATTGTCTTACAATAACGTGAGTGGCAATAATGACAAGCTGAGATTTAATTTTATTACAGGCTATACCAAGCAATTACAGCTAAGCTACAGCAGACCCTATATTGACTCACAATTAAAATGGGGCGTAAACCTGAGCCTGGCATTGGGGAAAACGCATGAGATAAATACGGGCACACTGATGAACAACAAGCCCGATTTTATAGGAGGAGGAGGTAACGAATACCTCAGGAACTTTTTTAAAGGCACTTTTGAGCTTACCTACCGTCCGGAATTTTATACCATACATTTTTTTGGGTTAGGATATCAAACCCTTAGAGTGGGAGATACGGTTTTAAAAAGAAACCCCGATTTCCTAAACAGGGGGGCAACAAACGTTAAGTATCCGGAGGTTTATTACAAACTTGTATACCGGAACCTTGATAATATTCCTTATCCTACAAAAGGCTATGCAGCAGAGCTGCTGGCTTCTAAAATAGGATTCAGCAGTAAAATGAATGTCTGGCATTTTGCCGCTAAGGGAGTGGGCTACTGGCATTTGGGAAATCCTAAAACATTTTATAGTATTTCCGCACTGGGCTCGCTGAAACTACCGCAAAAACAGCCTTTTTATACTTCGCAACTGCTGGGTTATGGAGATCTGACAATGAGCGGTTACGAATACTATGTGATAGATGGTACCGCCGGTGGTTTAATAAAAACCACACTTGCCAAACAAATTACTAATTTTAGCATTAAACCGCCGATATTTAAAAAAAGGTTGGCCAGCCTTATCCCTTTAAAAATTTATGGGAAAGTCTTTGGTAATGCGGGGTATGCACACAACCCGCAGCCCTGGGCTACAGGCCTGAACAACCGGATGCTGTATGGCGGCGGCTTTGGCCTTGACATTTTTACGGATTACGATTTTACGCTCAGGCTTGAAATTTCTTTTAACCACCTTGGTGAAAGCAGGTTTTATTCTGAAAAAAAGACAATATTTTAGTTGTATGCGTAAGTCCATCCAACTACAAAAACAATAAAAAAATATACAGATGAAGGTAGCCGTATATAGCAGGGGTATTGATCCGGAATCATTTGATGATGTAAAAACATTTTTTGAAGAGCTGAAAAACTACAAATTGAAGTATGTAGTGTACGAACCTTTATTTGCCAGTTTAAAACCTTATATCAACCTGTCAGACTATACGCCAACCTTTACTTCGGGAGAAGACCTGGATAAAGATGTTGAATTTATTATTGGCCTGGGTGGTGACGGAACCATACTGGATACTGTTACCCTGGTAAAAGACAAACCCATTTCTATAATGGGCATCAATTTTGGCCGCCTGGGATTTTTGGCCAGCATTGGACGCGATAATTTATCGCTGGCTATAAAAGCGCTGGCCTTAAGAACTTACATCAGCGAAAAGCGTACATTAATTCATGTAGATGCCGATATGCCCCTGTTTGATAATATTCCGTTCGGGCTGAACGAATTTGCTATTCATAAGCGCGATATGGCATCCATGCTTAAAATACATACCTATATTAACGGTGAATTTTTAAATACCTATTGGGCCGATGGTTTAATTGTTTGCACGCCTACCGGCTCTACCGGCTATTCATTAAGTTGCGGTGGCCCCATTGTTTTTCCTGATTCAGAGAACTTCAGCATAACCCCTGTGGCGCCGCATCACCTGAATGTAAGGTCGCTGGTGATCAATGACAATAGTATCATTTCTTTTGAAATAGAAAGCCGGTCCGATGAAATCATTTGCGCGCTTGACTCCCGGAAGGAGATTATTTCAAAGAATGTATCGCTGGCAGTAAGAAAAGAGAAATTCACCATCAACCTGCTGCGCCTCAGCGAAAACAACTTCCTGCATACCATTCAAACAAAACTTATCTGGGGGTTAGACAGGCGTAATAATTAAGAGCCCGCCTGAATAGGAAGATGGAATATTTTTTCCGCCTCGTTATCTTCATATTTCTTAATAAGGGATAACAGTTTTATTTTAAGCCCGGCCACTATAGATTGATAGCGCTTATCCTTATAAACGTTCCGCATTTCCTGCGGATCCTTTTCAAGATCAAATAATTCCCAGGAGTCAACCTTTTCATAAAACCGGATCAGCTTATACTGCCCGGTGCTTATGCCAAAATGCGGGGAAACAGCATGGATCCCGTTTTCATAGTAGTGATAATACATTTCCTTTCTTGAGGTATAAGGCTTTTTTTGCAGCAGAGGAAGGAAGGAGTAGCCCTGCATTTCTCCGGGAACTGCGGCACCGGCTGCCTGTAAAAGGGTCGGCCCTATATCAATACTCATAATAAGATTGCTGATAACCGTTTTGGGTTTAATCACCCCCGGATAGCGCATTACCATAGGTGTTCTGAAAGATTCCTCATACATAAATCTTTTGTCGAACCAGCCGTGTTCGCCCATGTAAAAACCCTGGTCCGACATGTAAATGACGATTGTATTATCAGACAGGCCGTTTTTATCAAGATAGTCGAGCGTTCGTCCAATATTCCTGTCCAGTGAAGCTGCTGTAGCCAGGTAATCTTTCATATAACGCTGGTACTTCCATTCTGTAAGTGCCCGGCCTCCAGGCTTCTCTTTTAAATATTCTTTTTGAATTTTATCATAGTAGGCGAGGTATTTTTCCTTTTGAACGGTATCCATCCGTTTAACGTCCCAGCTGGTACTCAAAGAGTCCTGGTTGGGATATACTTTAAGATCATAGTCAAGAGTCATGGTTTCAGAGATGGTCATATCCTGGACAGCTGCTGCTTCCCGTGAGTTGTAATCATCGTAAAAATTCGGAGGCAGCTTAAAAGTCAGGCTGTCGTATCGCCCCAGGTCGGGAAGGTCTGGCTGCCAGGGCCGGTGCGTGGCTTTATGCCCTATGACCAGGCAAAACGGTTTGTTGTGATCTCTTTTATCCAGCCAGCCATTTGCAAGGTCTGTAATAATGTTGGTTACATAGCCATTGTATCTTGGCCGCTTTCCGGCCGATTCTATAAAATCGGGATTATAATATTGGCCCTGTCCGGGTAATATACTGTAATAATCAAAGCCCTCCACGGCGTTGTTAGAGAGGTGCATTTTTCCAATCCATGCGGTTTGATACCCGGCTTTCTGCAATTCTTTGGCAAAGCTGTTCTGGGTAAAGTTAAAAGTGGAGTGATCGTTATCCTTAAACCCGTTTTTATGGCTATATTTTGCGGTTAAAATACTTGCCCTGCTGGGCCCGCAAAGCGAGTTGTTAACATATGATTTTGTGAAGCGGGCTCCCTGATGCGCAAGCCTGTCTATATTAGGCGTTTTAACAGCGCTGTTGCCATAAGCGCTTATGGCCTGATAGGCATGGTCATCTGAAATGATCAGCACTATATTAGGCTGTGCCTTCAGATGGCCTGTACATATAGAAATAAAGGCAAATATCAGCAGGGCATACCATTTTCTCATCGCATATTTTTTTATGTGGCCTGCTGCTGCAGGCTGAAAACCAGGAACTCTTTCTCCTATAAATATAAAAAAAGAAGGGCATTGATATGCCCTTTTATATTTTTACGATAATTATCTGTTTTTATAGTCCTGGAGGTAACGGGGGACGAGGCGGTAATGGCGGACGAAGGGCAAAAGGATGATGCGGAGGCCTGGGCGGCATTGGTGCACGCCTGTAGTATCTATGGCGAGAGTGGTATTTTTTAGGATGATGGTATTTTGCTATATGATGTCTTCCATGCTTTTTATGCTTATACTTTTTATAATGCACCTTATGGGGCGGCATGGGCCTTCTTTGTGAAAAGGCATCTGTTGCACTTAAAGTGAATACTGCAATGAACAGGAGCAGGATCATTCTTTTCATCATTGATAAGTTTTAATAGTTCAGAGAATCATTTTCAACCACTATGTCAAAGAGATGTACCCTTTGTTAATAAAAGACTGCGATTTGATAAAGGAGGTTGTTCATGTATGAAGTGTTAACTATTTTTTAGTAAATGAAAAGTCCCGCGATAGCGGGACTTAAAAAATTACTCTTCTTCCTGTTCTTCGGCCTTTTTCTTCTTTTTAAAAGGGTTAGGAGGTGGTGGTGGTTTACGAGGCCCTTCTTTTTTTACTTCTTCTTTATCAGCGCTTTTTTCTTCTTTCGCTTTAGACTTTGTTTCCTCACTATCTTTTTCTTTTGCCTCTTTTTTTGCTACATGCCGTTCATGTTCGCGTTTCCAGAAGTCGGCCTGTGAGCGTCCAAAACGGCGCATATCTTCTTTACGCCGCTCATCCCGCTCTTCTGCTGTTTCCTTTTTCTCCGAAGCCTTTGTGGCTTTTTCGGTCTTTTCTTGTTTATCTTCCTTTGCTGCCTTTTTTGTTGTTTGCCCGTAAGTATTGCTGATACCAATAACAAAACCTATAGCGGCAAGTAATAATATTTTTTTCATTCGTATATATTTTGTTTTATAATCAGTTCTGCTCAAGGGAGAGAAATCATAGTATACCACACTTTTTTTACGAACTTTAAAGATAAAAAAAATCACACATACCCGGGCCTATTCAAAAAAAGTGAGTTGTGCGGATGTTATTTTAAAACTTTTTCTATGATGTTCGCAGATACCATGTGTTTCGATGGCTAAACGATGTCCGGCCGTTCCGTAGCCTTTATTGGAATGCCAGTTATACTGGGGATAAGCCACATGCAATTGCCTCATATATTCATCGCGGTAAGTTTTAGCCAGTATACTGGCTGCAGCAATATGGGCGTACTTCCCATCGCCTTTAATAATACATTGGTGAGGAATATTTTTATAGGGGATAAAATAATTACCGTCTACCGAAATAAAGCCGGGGCGGGCCTGTAATCCGTCCAGGGCCAGGTGCATGGCTTTTTGCGAGGCTTTCAGAATATTGATTGTATCAATCTCTTCTACATCTACCATAGCCACGCTGTATGCCAATGCAAACGTTTCAATATAAGTTCTTAAAATATCGCGCGTAGGGGCATTTACCTGCTTGCTGTCGTTCAGCAACGGATGATAGAAGCCGGCAGGCAATACCACAGCAGCGGCAAATACCGGACCGGCAAAACAGCCCCGTCCTGCTTCATCACAGCCGGCATCCGCCTCATTCGGCATATAAAAATTGGGGAGTTTTAGTGTGCTGGTCATTACAAACTTTTTTTACCTGTAAGCAATTTAAAGCAGGAAGGCTCTGTTATAAAATGCAATTTTTTTTCTGTTTCCACCGGTTCCCCATCAATATGTAAGGGGGCTTCCTTATAATTGCTTATCCTTATTTCGCTGGTTTGAAAGTATATAATACTTTTGGTTTCGTTTATATTTTCGTTTTTCTGCAAACCGTTCAATCCGCCTACCTGCTTCATGGTATTGTATAGCAGTGTGAGTTTGGATTGATCAGTAACAATTACCACATCTATCTTTCCATCGTTAAGGCTGGCCTTGGGCGCAATGGTAAAGTTATTGCCAAACTGGTTGCTGTTGGCAATGCTTATAAAATAGGCATCGATTTTAAAAATTCTATTGTTCAGCGTTATTTTAAAGGAATAGGGTTTTGCGGAGAAAAAATTGCTGAAAACTTTTTTTATATAAGTTGTCAGTCCGCGCTGGCTGGCTTTTGCAAAATCGTGTGCTACCTGGGCGTCAAATCCTATACCGCAAAGCATACAGGCAAACCGGTTGTTGATCCTGAAACCATCTACCGGGTGTGTGCGGTTATTGAAAATAATTTCCAGCGCTTTTTTCGGCGTTTTAGGGATCCCTGCTCCAAATGCAAGCCCGTTTCCTGAGCCACAGGGAATAATACCAAACCGTAGCGGCATGTCTTTTAAACTGTCCACCACCTGGCTTACCGTGCCATCGCCACCCACAATTACAATATCTGTAATTTTTTCAGAGGTGATACTTTCCCTCAGAAAAGAATAGTCTCCGTTTGCAACAGAGGGGAAAAACTGGAAAGGAATGCCAGCCTTCAGCGTTTCAGCGGCTATAGTATTTTGCACACTATTTTTAGAGCCTTTGCCGGAAATGGGGTTAACAATATAGATGATTTTTCGCCGCATGCACAAATATATTTTTAAACAAAGAATAGTTCTGTATTACTTACAAAATAAAAAATATACCAGCGCTGTTTAAAATAGCCTGTAAGTAATTCCATAATACAAATTTAAACAGGCGCTAAAAATATTATTAAGATAATATTGTACTAACTTCATGGCTTATTAGTAGTTATCTTTACTTTACAAAATTGCACCTAAAATGAATTTTATCCTCAAAGTGCTGATCACCGGTTTAATTGCTTACCTGTTACAGTATATTTTAAGTGGCGTGCACTTCGCAGATATGAAAACCGCGGCGCTTTTTGCCCTGGTACTGGCATTGCTCAATGCAATAGTGAAACCCATCCTGGTTATTTTAACCATCCCGGTTACGGTGCTCACATTAGGTTTATTTCTGCTGGTTATTAATGCGCTTATGGTAATGCTGTCCGAAAGCTTTTTTAAGGGCGCCCAGGTAGATGGTTTCTGGTGGGCATTGGCTTTCAGCATTTTATTATCGCTGGGATCTTCTCTGCTCTATTCCCTGGTTGGAGGCAAAAAAGAATAAAATTGTTTACAGTCAAGTAATTTGACTTTTTTTGGAACCTTTATAAAAAGTATTTAATTTAGATGTCCTAATCAAAACATTAATCAAAAGTCCTGGTGTTTCTACCCCAGGGCTTTTTTAGTGCCTGCAGGCTTGCAGTTTTTACAAACACCCCTTGCAACTACTTCAAGATCAAATAATTCATATCCTTTGGGTAAATAAATATCAGGCGTTACCACTCCATCTAAACAATAAGTATTGTTACAGGAAGTACAAACAAAATGTACATGATGATCGTGGTGATGCCCTTCGGTACAATCATTTTTACATAAAGCATATTTGATGGAATTATCCGAAGTAGGAATGGTATGTATCAACCCCTTTTCAACAAAGGCCTGCAAGGTACGGTAAATGGTTACCCTGTCGAAGTGCTCGCCGGCATTCTTTTCTATATCTGCATGGGCTAAAGCGCCCCCGCTGTTCAGGAACAGCTGTAAAATTTTCTGCCTTCCGGCGGTAACGCTCAGTTTATTAGCTTTTAATATGGATTCAATAGATTTCATGGCCAGGTTACAAAGTCTTTAATTCTTTTTTGATATCCTTAATTAGCCCGTTAATTTCCTTTTGTTTCAGCCCGTCATAAATAGCCATTACTTCACCTTTACGGTTTACTAACGCCCAGAACTGACTGTGGATAA
>DAOLFI010000740.1:0-2598 GCA_035326385.1 Niabella sp. | reverse complement strand
CGTATCGGCGTCTACAATAATATATACCGATGCTTTTTTAAGGTTATCAGCATTGGGGGCCTGCTTTAAAGTTTTTAAAGCGGCCCCATGTTGTTCAAAAATGCTGCCCAAAAAATAGTACCCATTGTTGTCACGCTCTTCCCAGATATAGTGCCAGGGCTGCTGTTGGCCACCCGCACCTTTCTGCCATTCGTTATTAAAGAAGTTGTCTAATACTACTGTTTTGCCTTTACCAGCCGAAAGCTTAGGCATCATTTCTATTTCGTTTGCGGCCAGGATAAAAGCGCCTACTCCCTTAGGGTCGTTCTGAACTACTTTCTCGCGCATATAGTATTCAAAACTGCCGTCACGATAAGGTTTGCCCCCTAAACCAGATACAGACACTGTACCTTCAAGGTTGGTAAAGCCATCAGTTCCTGTTGTAAGCTTATTTTTTACCAGTCCGTCAAAAGCTCTTTTTGCGTTGGTAGCATAGCTTTGCGCGATATATCCTTTTCTTGCACCTTTTGCCAATGTATAGGAAAGCATGGCGGTGGCTGATGACTCAAGATAATTAGGCTCCCTGTCAGGCAGGTCTACAATATCGTACCACATACCGGTTTTGACATCCTGCACTTTTACAACGGCAGTTGCAAACCTTTTCAGGATATCAATAATCTGCTGGCGGCCAGGATGGTTTTCCGGGAAATAATCCAACACATCAACCATAGCCACACCATACCAGCCTAATGCACGCGCCCAGAAATGCGGCGACTTACCTGTTTTTTTATCAGCCCATTGCTGCTCGCGGCTTTCATCGTAACCGTGATACAGCAGCCCGGTTTTAGGATCACGGCTATGTTTTTCCATTAATACGAACTGTTTGGCCACATCGTTAAATATCGTGTCTTCTCCAAATACCTGGGCATATTCTGCATAGAAAGGCTGTCCCATGTATAAGCCGTCTAACCACATTTGCCAGGGATAGATCTGCTTATGCCAAAATCCTCCTTCTTTGGTTCTGGGGTGTGTAAGCAATTGCTTTCTCAACAGCTCAACCGCTTTTTTATATTTTTCTTTTCCGGTAACCCGATAGATAGTAAGCAATGCTTTCCCGTTATTCAGGTGATCAATATTATAATGTGCCTGATCATAATCTTTAATGGATCCATCGGGTCTCACATAATGATCCATGCTATGCTCTATGTACTTAAACCATTTGGCATCCCCGGTGGCCTGCCAGATACCTTCTATACCTTTTAAAATAACGCCCTGATCGTAGCTCCACCGGGCCGGCCTTCCGCCCATGCTGAATGAATCGGGCCACAGGTGCATGGCTGTGAGCGCCATTTGCTGGGAATAGGGCGTTTGCTGCGCCTGTGTTTGAAGCGATAAAAAACAAATAAGTACAAATAATATTTTCTTTATCATAATGGTCTTCATTTATTATCCTATTTCAACGATACTGCTTTTTCCGATGCACCCAGCTCTGCTTTCACTTTTATTTTGGCTTTGCTGTAATCTGTTTTTTGCAGCGAAACCTGCTTAGTGTTTTCACCGGCAATGCGCAGCAGGTTTTTGGCATCAGCACTATATTCAAAACTTTTGAAGGAAATATTGTCGCTATTGATAATATCTATAACGGGAGCCGTTTCTTTGCTGAACACTTTTACATTATCCAGGGTAATATGGCTGGCTTCCTGGATATCCACTCCCAGATCTGACTGAAAAACGGAATTTTCTATTTTAATATTTTTGATATGCATTTCCGGCAAGCCTCTCACAAAAACAGCCTTCTTAGCGCCATTACAATAGACATTGCTGATATTGATATTTCTGAAAGACGGGGTTGTTTCATCAACCGGTAATTTTTCTATTTTAGGAAGCGCTCTTTTCTCTCCTGCCTGGGGGATAGGATCTTTTGCCATATAATACATATCGAAAAGTATAGCTTCACCCGGAATATCTTTCATATAAATATTCCTGATGAAAATGTTCTCTACAACTCCACCCCTGCCCCGGGTTGTTTTAAAGCGCAGGCCTATATCGCTTCCTATAAAAGTGCAGTCGCTTACATATACATTATTAACGCCACCGCTCATTTCACTGCCTACAACAAACCCTCCGTGAGAAGCATAAACAGTGCAACCGCGAATAATCACATCTTTGGTAGGCATTGCCCTGGCGCGCCCGTCTTCATCGCGGCCGCTTTTCATGCAAAGCCCGTCATCTCCTACATCAAAAACACTATTTTCTATAAGAGTATTGCTGCAGCTTTCCAGATCGATGCCATCGCCGTTTTGCGCATACCAGGGATTTTTAACCGTTATATTCCTTACGGTGATATTGGAGCTCATCAGCGGATGCAGGCACCATGCAGGTGAATTCTGAAATGTAACCCCTTCGAGTAAAATTTTGTCGCATTTGGTAAATACGGTCAGGTTAGGACGTAAAAAATCTTTTACCGACTGAAAAAAGGCATCATCCCTGCCGGCTTCAATTCTTCCGGGATCTTTTGTTGCATCGCCTTTGGCATAGCTCTCAGAAGGCATCCAAAGGTCTTTTTTAGCATTAAGCATACCGCCCGACTCTACCAGGTTCTTCCACTGGCTTTCTGTA
>DAOLFI010000739.1:0-2598 GCA_035326385.1 Niabella sp. | reverse complement strand
GCCGGTTACTTTCCTGAATCAGCCGCAGGTGCTGTTACCGGTAAGGTAGTAGTGTTAGCCGGAACTGCTGGTTTTGTCGCCGGCTGCTGTATAGGAGCTGTGCCTATATCCTGCAATCTGCCTTTATCGCCTGCGGCACCAGAGCCTGAAATAAAGAATGTTGATAAAAGACTTAGCACACCAATAAGTGTTGCAAAGATCCAGGTACCTCTTTCTAAGATATCATTGGTTTGTTTTACACCCATAAACTGGCTGCTTACACCGGCAAAATTTCCTGCCAGGCCACCACCTTTGGGGTTCTGGATCAATATAATAAAACCCAAGATAGCTGATACTAATATGATAAGTATAACAAATAAAATCGTCATGTTTACTTTTTTAAATGGTCAATTTTGGCTGCAAAATAAGCGCTTTTACCGGGAATTTGCAAACTTAATTTTTTATAAAGGGCAATAGCTTTTTGAATATCGCCCTGTTTGGCCCAAACCTCCGCCATTGCTTCAGTATCAGCATTTTCCCCGGTTATAGAGCGTTGGGCCATTTGTTCAATACTTTTTTCTTCGTTTAAAGTGATGTTGGTTTTTGTGGTGGCTCCGGGCAGGCGTTTCATCTGCTTCAGCCAGGAGGTAAAGCTCTTAAGCTGTACCCCAAAGCGGTCATTTACATTCTGATCATTCCATTTAATGCCCTGAGCTGCAAAATAATCCACTGTATAATAAGGGGTGAAGGAGAGCTCTGCCTTGCCGGGATCAACAGCTTCTATTTTAAAAACCGGCAACGGGGGTAAAGGCACTTCACCGGCTGAAGTTTCTTCTTCCGCAATATTTTCTACGGCCACGGGAGGATGAGCAGGTATTTCTTTTATCTCTGCAGTTTCTGTGATAGCAGCAGGAGTTAAATGTTGCTCTTCAGCTGGTACTGTTTCAGCTTCTGCCTGCATTGTTTTTATACTGGCAGGACGGCTGTCTGTTTCAATAAGATGTTGAATGAAAAGCGGGTTATTATAGTAAAGAAAGGTCTTTTGAGCCTGTGCGGCATAAGCTTCATTACCTGTTTGCCTTAGCTTTTGCGCGTAAAGCAGTTGTATAGCTGAAGCATACGGATGCTTTTGCGCAAGATTTTGCAGCTCTTCAGGGCTGTAGTGATCCAGTGGCCTGGCCAGTACAGTGTCTGATAGTGTATTGCTGAAACGGTTCATACTCTTGTTCCTTACCAGTTTGAAAAAATACGGTTAAAAATAGCGTCCGGTATATCCCGGAGCATTTGCTCCTGTAAGCCCTGTTCTGCCTGCTGAAGACTTAATGTACCTGAGTAATCAAAAGGCGTGCTTACATCGTATTTACCTACCGTTTTTTGTTCTTTATCTCTCACTACAATATTTACACCTACATTAAGGCGGTTACTGTTAACCTGCTGATTGGAAATACCTGAAGTAGAGAGGGAATAACTGGTGATTTTACAATCTATTACCCAGTCCGCATCATCGCCGCGCGTCATCTGTAACTTGGTTTGACGCATCACTTTCTGTATCAGTTTGTCCGTAAGCTCCGGCGCCAGCCGTGGATTAACATAAGAGGCGGTATTGGTAAACTGGTTGATCTTTACAATTTTCACTGAATCAGGAATGGACTTGGCGTCCTGGAATCCATATTGGACTTTACAGCTGCTTTGTGAAAAAGCAAGAAAGAACAGTGCTGCAATAAAGGAAAAAACGAGCAACTTTTTATAACTCTTCAATGTCATATTCTTTTAATTTTCTATAAAGTGTACGTTCGCTTATGCCTAAATCGAGCGCTGCATCTTTTCTTTTACTTTTATGTTTTTTCAGTGCTTTTATAATTAGCTCTTTTTCCTTATCCATAATATTGAGGCTTTCTTCTACTTCCTCGTGCTCATGAATATTATTGTCCATACCAATAGTTATAGGCACTCCCTGCTGAGGCTGTACAGACACCGGCGCCGGCAGGTCTATATGCATGGGCTGTGTTAAAGCCTGGAAGCTGTCGTGCCCTGACTTAAGGTCTTTTAAATTATTAATGAAGGTAGGATTTTGCTCTGCAACTGCAGGATTCTGCAAAACTTCGAGAAACATTTTTTTCAGTTCATTAACATCTTTCTTCATGTCGAAAAAGAGCTTGTATAATATTTCCCTTTCGTTTTGAAACTCCTGTTGGTTTTGATGATTAACCACTGCCGGCAGCCTGTTGTTGGAATAAGGCTGTAAATACCTGCTTAATTCTTTCGGGCCGATTGTTTTTTCCGGCGATAATACCGATATCTGCTCTGCAATGTTTTTCAGCTCGCGCACATTGCCCGGCCAGGGATAGGAGAGGAGCAGGGTCTTGGCATCTTCTTCCAACTGAACAGAAGGCGTTTTGTATTTATCAGCAAAATCTGCTGCAAATTTTCTGAATAATAAAACAATATCTTCTTTGCGCTGCGCCAGCGATGGAACCCTGATAGGTACGGTGCTTAAACGGTAATACAAATCTTCCCTGAACTTGTTTTGCTGTACCAGCTGCAGCAGGTCTTTATTGGTAGCGGCAATGACGCGTACATCTGTTTTCTGTACTTTGCTCGAACCTACACGAATATATT
>DAOLFI010000738.1:0-2602 GCA_035326385.1 Niabella sp. | reverse complement strand
GCCAAGTCCTCGTTTATGTACCAGTTCGCTGCCCGGTATGGCAATGCCAAAGTACCCGACAGCACTTTACTGCTGGCCTCCAATCAAAGCAGGGTTTCAGGATTAGGTTTGATAAAATATGTCGAAGACTGGAACGAACAGGACAAAGACTGGGAAGGACCTGAAGCAGAGTTCTCCCCGGAAGAATATGCGGCAATGGCCAGCGCTGACTATGACGGGCATTGTAATACCATGAAAAAATTCGGTAAAAGATATGGCGTTAAGAATGCTGACCCCTCCATAAAACTCGTAATGGGCGGGTTAGCCAGCCTTAATTTAGACTATATAAAAAAAATGAAGACCTGGTTTGAGCAAAACCGGAGCGATAAAAAATTTGCCGTTGATGTTTTAAACTTTCATACTTATGCTTTTAAAGATGGTATAAGCTGGCAAGGTGGTGGCCCTGCTGTCAGCCCGGAAGATGCAGGGTTTAGAGAAAAAATGGCTTCCATAGTCCGGTATCGCAACGAAAATCTTCCCGGGAAAGAAGTATGGGTCTCCGAGTTTGGATGGGATACTAATCCGGAATCTGTTCTCAGCCCACCTGCCATTGGCTCAATGGATACTGAAGAAGTGCAGGGTATCTGGCTTATCAGGGCCTATATGGCATTCACTGCTGCAGGCGTTGACCGGGCTCAAACGTTTGTGTCAAGAGATGGGGACCCGCATGACAAAACCTGGTTCTCAACCTCGGGCCTGATGGGCCCAAAAGGTGACTTCACTCCTAAAAAATCCTGGTATTATGTGGCTACTTTGAAAAATACACTTACTAATATGCGGTATATAGGGTGGGAAACATCCGCTGACCCTGATATACTCATTTACAAGTTTAAAGATATCCACTCCTCCAAAGGCGCTTATGTGCTTTGGGCAAAAACAAGTAAAGACTATAAAGTGTCTCAATTCCCTTTGCAACTTTCAGAGAAGGCTAAAAATGCATCCCTAAGAGTATTAGTTCGTGGGAAATCAAACGGCGACACCATGCCTGTGGCCATGAATAAACAAAAAGTGTTTATAGATGTGTCTGAAAAACCTGTTTTTGTATTGGTAGATCATATATAGATTAATACTTTTGCATAAGACAGGCACTTTCTAATAAACACAGCTTAAATACTATAGGAGACAGGCTATCCCAAAAAATTCTTACCCTTCCGCTTTTAAATATATCTGATGTGCATACTCCATTTCATTAATTGCTATAGGAAACTATCTTATATTCCGCTGCTGCTTATTATAGCAACTTCTACCATTATGTGTAGCTGTAAAAAGTCATCAAGCCGGGAATCAAATATTTCGAAACCACCCATTATCAGTAAAGTTGACTCTTCAAAAATTAAAGATTCCATCCGCATTTCTGATTCAACAAGAATCGCCGATTCCCTTGCTGCTATTGCTCACAAAACTATCAAAGTAGGCACAGGTTCGGGCGATTTAACCATTGATGGGAATAACTTTATAGTTAATGGGATAAAGCGAGTCCTTACTAACGGAGACATCATTAAGATAAAAGGCGGTTCTTACTCCAGCATCACTATAAAAAACGTTTCAGTACCGGCAGATGGAGAGCGGGTAATTTTTATGAATGACGGACTGATTCAATTTGACGGAAACAAACATTTATATCTTTCTGACTTGAACAATGTTACGGTTTCAGGCGCGGGTAATTCGGGAAACGAACGGGGGTTTGCTTTCACCAACAGCTCATACAGGGCTGTTGCTTTAGAAGGCAGTCTTAATAATTTCACCCTCCAAAATATGCTTTTTAAAAATGTAGATGATTATGTCATCAGCTACGTAAGCGGCAGTAAAAACCGCGTTTATAACGGTTCCCCGGAATCCTATTCCGCCAATCTCGCTTTCCTCAATCTTGATGCCGATAACGTTGGCCCGCTCATCTGGATAGAAGGGGAAATAAACGCTTCAAACTTTACCGGCCTTATCAAGGGCATAGAAATAGCCGGCATCACCTGCATCAACTCCCCGGACATCAGCACCGTGGTGTTTTTAGGCAGCAGCGAGGGATACAATATCCACGATAATTTTGTGAGCAATGTCAACATGCAGAACAACAATCATAATAGTATTTTTATGCTTAGGGGAAGCGGAAAGTTTTATAACAATACCGTCAAAAACCACCAGGGAAACGCCGTGAGAGCATGGATATACAGCCTGGATAAAGAAGCTACAGTTGAGATATTCAATAACAAGATTTACAATAGCAGGAAATATAGTGCATTTGAGCTACAGGTTACCCAGGGTATGCGGCAATCATCTGTGTTCAAACCAGCCAATGCCAAAGTGTACAACAATACAGTAGGAAAAATGAATACGGAAAGGGCTTCTTTCCCAGGACGGGTGCTGGATTTGTACAATACATGGGGTACATTGGAAATATACAATAACCTGTATTTTGAGAACAATGACGCGCTACTAATAAATAATAACTCGGACGTGACTATTACAAAAAACCAGAATAATACATATAAGGCTATATATACCGATGCCGTATCCAATTTAAATAATTTTACCTCAAAAATCAGCGGGATAGGCGCTCCATAAAAAC
>DAOLFI010000737.1:0-2604 GCA_035326385.1 Niabella sp. | reverse complement strand
ATAGCCTTGACGAAGGACAGATACTGGAAACGCTGGATGAATTATTTGGCGTATACCAGAAGGAGAAAAAGGAAAATGAAACCTTTGGTGATTTTTCTTATCGTAAATGGATCTTATAAATACTGACTCACTCTCCTCTCCTTTAGTAGAGGGGCTGGGGGTAAGGTTCAACTAAAAAAAATGAGCAACAAAAATTTTATAAAGCAATTATTAAAAAACAACGCCAAAATAGGCAATCTGCCCGATAAAGACCTGGCGCATCAGTTTGTAGATGATATTTTTGCCTTCCTGTTCATTCCTAAAACCGGTGTGAACCAAAAGGAGAGCGACCTGGAAAAAGGGCTATATGCTTTAAAAAGCCATCTTGCAACGTTGATATACGATGTAGTGGGCGATGGCGCAAAGTCGCAAACGCAGGCCGACACTTTTTTTGAGGCGCTGCCACAATTATATGCAGCATTGCAAAAAGATGCTGAAGCGTTTGTAGCCAACGACCCGGCTGCACTGAACATAAGCCAGATATTACAAACCTATCCTGGCTTCTATGCTATTACGGTTTACAGAATTTCTAACCAATTGCGCAAGCAGGGTATTCGTGTACTACCAAGAATTTTTGCCGAATATGCGCACAGTAAAACCGGCATTGATATTCATCCGTATGCTACAATTGGGGCCAACTTTTTCATTGATCATGGTACAGGCGTTGTTATAGGAGAAACATCTGTTATAGGAAACGATGTGCGCATGTATCAGGGCGTAACCATTGGTGCATTAAATTCTGCAAAAACCAAAAAGCAGGCAAAGCGTCATCCAACTATCGAAGATAATGTTGTTATCTATTCAGGCGCTACCATCCTCGGAAATATTACTGTTGGTCGCGATAGCGTTATCGGGGGAAATGCCTGGATTACTTTTGATGTGCCTGCCGGCTCGCTGGTGTATAACCAAAGCGAGGTAGCCAGTAAAGAAAGCTTTTCCCATAAAGATTCTGTAAGTAAGATTTTAAAGAATTTAAAAAAATAATTTTATTATCTGTAATTCGTACATCTTACATCGTACACCGTATATTATTTGAGCAACGATCCAATATACACAAATGAGTCTTCTTCTTTCTCTAGTGCGAAAGGGAGCGAGGCTGGCAATAATCTCTTTCCCGTCTTTTTAAAGCTGGAGCAGCTAAAGCTGCTGATCATAGGCGGGGGAAATATTGGTCTTGAAAAATTACAGGCTGTTGTTAACAATGCACCTGCAACGCAAATAAAGCTGGTGGCTATTGAAATAAGCGATGCTGTTAAAGCATTTGCGGCTTCTTATTCCAATATCGTTTTGGAGCAAAGGGCTTATCAGAAAGAAGATATAGCCGGCTCAAGCCTGGTAATTGCTGCTGTAAACAACCTGGAAACAGCCTGTAAAATAAGGAAGGATGCGGAGGCTTGTGAGAAATTGGTGAACGTAGCAGATAAGCCGGAGCTTTGCGATTTTTATTTAGGCTCTGTTGTAAAAAAAGGAAACTTAAAGATTGCTATTTCCACAAATGGTAAATCGCCTACAATAGCCAAGCGGTTAAAAGAGATCCTGGCAGATACTATCCCGGAAGAGATGGATGATGTGTTGAATAATATGCAGGCCTTACGCAATAAGCTTTCGGGTAATTTTGAGCATAAGGTAAAAGTGCTGAATAAGGTAACACGTTCCCTGGTTGAGAATCCTGATGAAGCTTTAAAAGAGTTTGAAACGGGTAATGAGGCTGTTGCCGAAATTGTTGAATCTGCCGATGTGGTTGCCAAAGCCCAGAAGAGTACCAACTGGTATTTAATTATTCTCGGTATTATTCTTTTGGTAGGCATAAGTGTATATGCACTTTATGCTTTCGGTCTGGTGGAACCTATCCTTCAGGCTTTAAACAAAGATCATCATCTCTTTTACTGGATGCTGCTTACAGGTTTTCTTGCAGAAATTGTGGCCGGCTCCATGGGCATGGGATATGGTGTAATATGCACTACCATTTTATTAATGCTGAATGTTCCCCCGCCGGTGGTAAGCGCCAGCATTCACTCTGCAGAGTCTTTTACTACTGCAGCCGGAAGTATCAGCCATATCCGGTTAGGAAATGTCAATAAAAAATTAGTAAAGGCACTTGCGCTGCCTGCTATTATAGGTGCCATTATAGGTGCTATCCTTTTAACCTATGTGGGCGAAAAATATGCCGCCATAACCAAACCGTTTATTGCGGCCTACACACTGTACCTGGGTATAAGAATATTGATGAATGTATTCAAATCAAAAAAGCAGGTGATAGGAAAACGCAAAAAGACCAATATTCCGCTTTTGGGTTTGGTGGGTGGTTTTATAGACTCCTTTGGCGGCGGTGGCTGGGGCCCTTTAGTTACCGGAACATTCATTAAAAACGGAAGAACACCGCGTTATGTTGTGGGCAGTTCTACAGTTGCCAAGTTCATACTAACCATTACCAGCGCTGTTACTTTCATTATTACAATCGGCATTCATCATTGGAACATAGTGGCTGGTCTGCTTATAGGCGGGATTTTTTTTGTACCCTTTTTTTCCCATCTAACCCCCAAGGTTTCCTTAAAAAAAAAGTTT
>DAOLFI010000736.1:0-2605 GCA_035326385.1 Niabella sp. | reverse complement strand
CAGTTTTGCTGAGGCGCTTTAACGTTGAACGGAACTAACCTGTAAGTAAGCCCGTCTTTGCGCAGGTGTTGTCCAAAGCCCAATTCGCCGTAAGCTGCTGTAAAATAAATAGGCCTTTGCCATTTATTAGTAGCAATAATATTAAGCATAATGAGATCGTTGCGGGCAATAGCGCCGGAGGGGATTTCAAATGCCAGCTGGTCCAAAACACTGTCTGCAGGAGTAGCAGTACCGTTTTTATAAATAAGCTCTTTATCCACAGGTACAAAGAACTTTTTGAATGGCATGGTATTAGGACCTACATCGTTACCATCATTGTCTGTAACTTTTTGCCCCAGGTAATCTTTCATTATATCATATAAGGGGTAATAGGCGTTAGGATCGAGGTTTTGTCCCTCCTGCTGCCTGCCAAGGCGGATATATTCCCTGTTATGACCTTCTATTTGCTCAGGACTCCAGATCACATCTACACTGTCTGCATTATTAATCTTATATCTTAGCTGATTGATGTACCAGTCTATACCCAGCAAGCTGGTATTGATGATGCGGATATCTGTTCTGATGCCCTCCACTTCCTGGGCGTACCAGAGAGGATAGGTATCATTGTCTCCAAAAGTGAAAAGGATAGCATTAGGCGCACAGCTCTCTAGGTAGTTTTTTGCAAGATCAGGAGCCATGGTTTTCTTGCTCCGGTCATGGTCGTCCCATTCCTGCTGTGCCATCAGCACGGGTACCAGCAGGGTAATGGCAGTGGCGGTAATACCGGCCATTCTGAAATTGGTGCCCTTGCCAGATACAGCTTTAATAATATAGGTTACAGCAGCTACCACTACCGCAAACAGTACAGCAGCTAAAATGCTGGCTGTAATAGCTCCGCCTGCAGTGCCGTTAAGACTGGTAAGTATAGTAACCAGGAACGTTGCAGTAGCCCCGTATATCAATACCTTTTTGAAAAGCTCTTTATCTGTTTTTTCAAGCGCCATCCTTACAAATGCCAGCACCGATAAACCTATCCATATAGCAAATACATACATGGCGCCAACAAATACGTAGTCTCTTTCTCTTGGCATATTACCGGGAGCGTTCAGGTAAAGTACCAGCGCTTCTCCCATAAAAAAGAACAGTATAAAGGTTACAATAAAATCCCGGCGATTGGTTACCAATTGGAATACAAAACCTAAGATCCCTAACACAAGGGGTAGCATGTATAATTTGTTATGTGCTTTGTTTTGTTTCAGGCTTTCGGGCATTTTACTTTGGTCGCCCAGGCGGGGTGAATCAATCAGGCCGATCCCTGATATCCAGTTACCATCTCTTTTATTTCCAAAGCCCTGCAGATCGTTCTGGCGACCTGCAAAATTCCACATAAAATAACGCATGAAGAGGAAATCTGTCTGGTAAGTAAGGAACCAGTTCAGGTTATCTCCATAGCTGGGGGCGCTATAAACAGGCTGTCCTGTGTTTTCATCCCGGTGCTGATCCAGGTTTAGCCAATCAGCATAAAACTGTGCATGCCCCTGGTCGTTGCTGGCATCCCAAACGCGGGGAAACAGCTGCATATCGCTGCTTTGATACAGGGGTTTACGGTCTTTACCGGAAGGAATGTACTTGTCCTTCCCCTTGGTGTATTTCATTTCGCCATATTCCATATCTACCATTCCATCTCCATCATCATCCCTGTATTGGGCTACGAAATGAGGCCCGTAAATCAGGGGAGCGCTGCCATATTGCTCGCGGCCCAGGTAATAAACCAGGTTGATAGGATTATCAACATTGTTCATGTCGATGCCCGGGTTGGCATGGCTGCGGATAATAGATGTGAAATACATAAAATATCCCAGCATCATAAAAGCAAAACACCAAAGCGAAAGTTTCAGGATCTTTAAAGCTTTTGGCTTAAGTAAATAACCTACAATACCAGAAATACCTCCTATTAAGATGAATTTTAATATTTTTATTCCTCCCGAACCCAAACCAATTATTAAAGGAAGGAAGGCAAGAGATAAGAAAAGGATACACCAAATAGTCATTTTACTTTTGGTTATATTTTTCTCTGAGAAGCTCAATGCCCATGCAATTAAAGCGGCGATCAGTATAAAATAAGCTGCAAAGCCAGAGAAGAAAGGCAATTTGAAAGTGTTTACAAAAAATACATCAAACAAACCGGCTGCTTTCATGCTATATTGAATCACGGCTACCTGAACGATGCCGGTGATAGCGCAGCCTGTAAGGAAAGCAATAACGGAGCCTTTAGCAGTGGGTTTAAACCTGCGGTAATAATAGATCATTACAATAGCAGGAATAGTAAGCAGGTTTAACAGGTGCACGCCAATGGATAGTCCCATCATAAAGAAAAGGAAAATGATCCAGCGGTCGCTTTGTACACGAGCAGCTTCGTCTTCACCCGCATGTTCATCAGCATGTTCCCATTTTAAGATGATCCAGAATACCAGGGCGGTAAAGAAAGAAGACAGGGCGTAAACTTCACCTTCTACGGCACTATACCAGAAAGAATCTGTGAAAGTATAAGCCAGGGCACCCACAGCGCCTGCACCCATTACAGTAATTAACTGTGGGGCAGTAAGGGTTTCACCTGCTTTTACAA
>DAOLFI010000735.1:0-2607 GCA_035326385.1 Niabella sp. | reverse complement strand
TAGTTGTTCATTTCCTGCAACTTTGCACATTATCTTAGCGCGTATGAACAGAAAACTATTTACTCTTTCAGTTATTTTAATAGCAGTTGTTGTTACAGTATCAGGCTGGGGGTTTCTGGTGCACCGTACCATAGCCCAACTGGCTATTTATGAGCTGCCCAAACCCATGCAATCGTTTTTCTATGCAAATAAAGACTCTTTGGTATATGGCGCTCCCAGACCCGATGTCAGACGCACGCAGGATGAAAGCGAAGGCAGCAAGCATTATATGGATATGGAACGTTTTGGGGAGAATGCTTTTAAAGAAGTACCGCGTGATTTTAATGAAGCAATTGCCAAATATTCTTTAGACACATTAAATAAATATGGTACGCTTCCTTATGTGGTTGTGGATTATATGGATAAGCTTACCCATGCTTTCCGTTCTCAAAATGCCGATAGCATTGTATTTTATGCAGCTGACCTGAGTCATTATATTGCTGATGCACATGTGCCTTTGCATACTTCTATTAATTACGATGGGCAACTTACCGGACAGCATGGCATCCACGATCTTTGGGAAACCACCGTTCCTGAAGTAGAGATCACTAACTACAACCTCAGCAGCCGTCATAAGGCTAAGTATATTAAGTCTCCGTCTGACGAAATATGGAAGATCATCGAACATACTTTTTCATTGTTGCCCGAAATGTTTGCCAAAGAAATTGAGGTTTCAGGAAGTTTTACAGATGCTGCCAAATACCGCTGGGAAGTACGCTGGGGAAAGAACAGGCGTTTTTATACCGATGCCTTTGCCAAGCAATATTCAAAGGCGTTAAAGTCTTCGATCAACGACCAGCTGATGGCTTCTTCCAATGCTCTGGCTGACTTTTGGTACACCGCCTGGGTAAATGCCGGCAAGCCTGATCTAAATAAGTTACTGACAAAGCCCCACAATAAGCGGGTATTCAAGGCAGAGCGTAAAGCCTTTTTAAAAAATGAGCTGGTTAAAAAACGTATATTGATCGCAACAAAAAGAATGACGAAGGATTAAAGGAGTTGGAAGTCCCAGGTCAGAAGTCGGATGCGTTACTTCAGACCTCTGTCTTCAGACCTCCGACTTAAAATAATTATGACCCGCATCGGACTTATATCAGATACACATGGTTTTTTAGATGAGAACGTGTTTAAGTATTTTGAACAATGCGATGAGATATGGCATTGCGGGGATTTTGGAAATGCGGCTATTGCTGACCAGTTACAGGATTTTAAACCTTTGCGGGGCGTATATGGTAATATTGATGGGCTTGATATCCGCAGCCGTTTTGGAGAAGTGCTGACGTTTCATATAGAGCAGGTAAAGGTAATGATGAAACATATCGGCGGCTACCCGCCCAAATATAATCCCGAAACCAAAAAGCAGGTGATTGCTGAAAAGCCGCAGCTTTTTATCAGCGGGCACTCCCATATTTTAAAGATTATGTACGATGATACTTTGCAGTGCCTGCACATGAACCCCGGTGCTGCCGGAAAACAGGGCTGGCAAAAAGTAAGGACTCTCATCCGCTTTGTAATAGACGGAGCTGAGTTTAAGAACTGTGAAGTAATTGAGCTGGACAGTTAAGTAAAATGTTGAATGCAGAGTATTACATTCTAAATTTTACATTTAATATTCAACATTTAATATTCTCCTGTCATCAATCATCTGTCAACTGTCCTCTTTCTTAAAACCATCCTCTTCCCTGTCCTACTTCTCTGAAAGGCCATGGAATGGTAGCCAGCATTATAATGAGCGCTATAATATAGTATAAAACTGTTTTACGGTGCTTGGTGCTGTCAGGAATATTTTTTTTGGCAAAGGAGCGGCCAATATGTACTAAAATAATGGCAACGAGCATTCCCAAAATATGCTCAACTGCAAAGAAGCGGTAAACCGGAGCTTTCATAATATCGCCCATAGGCATTTGCTGAAACAGCTTCAGGCCAAAAGTTCCGGTAAACCATTGTATCAGGCCAATCAGCAGGTTGATATCGCAGAAGATCATTAATAGTAAACCTGCGGTGGCATGACCTTTGGTAAAAGGTTTGTTGCCTGCGCCCAGACTTTTAAAAATAGCAATTAAAAACATCAGCAATATTGCCCAACGTAAAAAACTGTGTAAATGTAACAGACCTGTTTGCATAGTTTCCGAGATTTTATTATTTGCGAAAATAGGCATTTGTTCGGGATTTTAATTTTACGTAAATACAAGAGGTACCTGAATTTTTTTATGAAACTCGTCCGTGGCAGTAGTAGTTTCCCTTCTCCGCGCAGAGAAGGGGGGAGGGATGAGGCGAAAAGCGAAAAATACTATGGCTCTCAAGGCAAGGCTAATTTATCACCCTGCATGCCGTTATTCAGGATCTTCATTGCTCTGTGATATAAAATGAATAAAAATGAAAAATGTTATGCAACTAATATATTTACTTTGCAACACTTAAATGAACCTATTATGGCTTTGATAGCTCCTTCTTTACTGGCGGCTGATTTTTTAAAACTTCAGCAGGAAGTTGAAATAGTAAACAATAGCGCTGCGGCCTGGCTGCATCTTGATATAATGGACGGAATGTTTGTTCCGAATATCAGCT
>DAOLFI010000734.1:0-2609 GCA_035326385.1 Niabella sp. | reverse complement strand
ATATGATTCGCTGTCCATTATCCTGCTGTTCCCACTGATTATTTATATGGGTGCCAGCGGCAGGATACAGGGTAAAGTACTGTCTTCCGTTTGCAAATTCTTCGGTGATATTTCTTATCCCTTATACATTACGCATTTCCCGCTGATCTATATTTTCACTGCCTGGGTGGCAGACAATAATGTTCCGTTGGCTGAAGCCTGGCCCACAGGCCTATTAACGTTTTTTGCGTCCATTGCTATAGCCTACGGATCTCTGAAGCTGTATGATATACCTGTACGTAAATGGCTTGCAGCGAAATTTATACGAAAGACAGACAGAACTGTTTAAGATTAAACATAAGATTGGCAGGTGATAACACCTGTCAGGGCAAAAAAGATCTTTAGGGTTCAATTAATCTCTGATAGGTCAGTTATTCAAAAGAATAATTTCCTGATTGAAGTTCATACACGGTCTTGCCTTGTTCAGGCACCAGTTTTCGGATGATGCCCTCTTTCTCTGTAACGATTGCAGCTTCATCCGGAGGTAGTTTTAGCAGGCACACGCTATTGGGCGGAACAGTTATGGATAAAGACAACTTCCCTTTATTTCTTTTCCAGTTATTTTTTATCAATCCCACAGGCGAATCGAAGCCGGCATTTACCCACTCAACACCCGTTTCTTTTGCTGTGGGAGGCTCAATGATGAATTGTGTATATCCCGGCTTACCGGCCTTTATGCCCGCAAGCCCATCCATATACCATGCGCCGGGATATAGAAATGAATTATGTAGCAGTGAGTGCCCCGGCAGATCTTTTTCCCACATTTCCCATAGTGTGGTAGCTCCATTCTCTTTCATGAAACCCCATCCCGGATACGTTGTCTTTGAAGTCATGCTATACAGCAGGTCATTTCGTCCCTGCTCTCTGAGCCATTTAAATAATAAGGCACCACCGATTATCCCTGCATGAATATGCCCCTTCCTGTTCACGAGGATTTCAGTTTCCAGGCTTTTCATTACTTTTTCTTTTTCGGAAGCCGGTACCACTTCCGCTAATAAAGCGGTTGCCTGGTTTGCCATAGACCCGTCTGCATAAGTGCCGGTTTCTTTATTATAAAAGGCCTTATTGATGGCCGCACTGGATCGGTCTGCCTGGTCTTCCCATACTTTCGCCTGTGTTGTATCTCTCAAAACCCGGGCTATCCGGGCCGCTGTTCTCAGGTTAAGAACACGGTATGTGTTATTGAAGCACAAAGTTTCGGGCTTGTTATTATTCATGCCTTCAGCAGTAGCGTTGGGCCACAGCCAGTCTCCCAGGAAATCCCACTTGCCGCCAAATCGTTGCATCAGGTTGTCCTGTACATGAGTATCCAAAAATGTCAGCCAGTCTTTTATCATTTGATAGTTCTCCAACAATACCCTTTTATCATCATAATGCTGGTACATATACCAGGATAACATAACAACGATCCCTCCCCATGAAGGTCCGCCACCGCCCCAATAAGTTGGCGCCGTATGCGGCAATATTCCATTATTAAATATCCTTCCTCTTGTTTCACTCTTGCGGGCCTGATTTTTATCCCTCATGTTGCCTACCATTGATTCGGTACCCTGTACATCTCTCCAATCCTGCAGCCACTTGGTATAAAAAGCACCCATGTGATAATTTAGCAGCCCCGTTTCATAGGTTGCATCACCTCCATATCCCATCCGCTCGCGTTGCGGACAATCAATCAGCATTCCACCAATAGAAAGATTTTCAACATTCCACTTTACCTTATCGTATATCCAGTTCTGCAGGGAATCGGAGCATACAAAGTTGCTGGCGTTTTCATAATCCGTTCGTACCAGCCAACCCTTTATATCACGGAGAGAAGGTTTCTGTTTCAACCCTTTGATGGTGATCCATCTGCCTGAGCTATAATTAAACCTGTTTTTAAAAGTCCCCTGCCCGTTGTTACCTATAATGAATGCGCTCCGGATGTTGAAAGTCATTTCATCCTGTTCTCTTTCTGAATAATAAAACTTAATGCTATCACCAGGGTTGCCTTTTAATTTTACTTCCGTCCAGCCTGCAAAGTTCACACCCATATCCACCCTGAACGAGCCATCCGCCCGCTCTTCTATGCGCACAGGATTAATTTCCCTGATAAGCCTGTTACCTTGTACGTTTTGTGCAGACAAACGAAGGTTAAGCGGATAAACCGTTGCTTTCTGCCAATTGTCATCATTAAATGAAGGGCTTGCCCAGTTATCTATATTTTTACGATCGTCCCAAAGCTCTCCGCCCATATTTCTGAAATCCCATGTACCCATGAGCTTATTGGGACTTGCGTGATACTTCCACGAGCTATCCGTAACCAGCGTCAAAAAAGGTTGGGAACCTGCTGTCGGATTTTCCTCACTGTACATATCTGCCTGCGCAGTAACCAGGGGCGTTAAAGGGCGCGAACCGTTTACATCATAACCAGCAAAAATGGACCAGGAGGTTCCCAGCCAAATACCAATCACATTTTTTCCTTTTTTTAGAAACTTTTCAATATTATAGGCAACATATCTTGCTCTTTTGGCATGATCGGTTGCTACCGGCGCCAGTACTTCATTACCCACCCGCTCACCATTGACATATAG
>DAOLFI010000733.1:0-2622 GCA_035326385.1 Niabella sp. | reverse complement strand
CAGTAATGAGTTTATTGAGTTGCTGGTAAGTCATCCTGTGAAGCGGAGTAAAATATGGAAGGCCTTATTCACTGGCCTGGCTTTAAGCATGGTGGCGGCATATATTGTGGGCGCCGGCATCCCTCTGCTGATTTTTGCAGATTGGGATATAGCATTGATTATGATCACTGCCGGTTCTTTATTGTCGGTGATATTTGTAGCTGTTGCATTTTTAAGCAGCATTATTACCAGGGATAAAGCAAAAGGAATTGGTATTTCCATTATGCTGTGGCTGTACTTTGCCTTATTATTTGACGGACTGGTATTATTCATCTTTTTTCAGTTTGCCGATTATCCTGTTGAAAAGCTGGTAGTAATACTGAGCGCACTTAGCCCGGTGGACTTATGCCGCATCCTTATTCTGCTGCGTTTGGATGTGTCAGCAATGATGGGTTATACGGGCGCTGTATTTAAAAATTTTTTTGGAACCAACGCCGGCCTGGTTTTGTCCTTCTCATTGCTTGTATTATGGGTGCTCGTTCCCTTTTATATATCAATGCGGAAGTTTAAAAGGAAAGACCTGTGACCGCATTCCCTCAGATAAACGCCATTACTCAATTTGCAGCCGGAGCTGTACAAAATATTTTAACAATGAAACCTGATGTATCCAACAGAGAAGACATTGAAATAGTAGTGCGTTCTTTTTATGAAAAGGTAAAGGCAGATGAAACCATTGGCTTTTTCTTTACAAAGGTGATACCGGTTGACTGGAAAAAGCATCTTCCCTTAATGTGTTCTTTCTGGGAGAATGTTTTATTTTTCAGTGGGAATTATGAAGGTAATCCTATTGCAACCCATCGTAATATTAACCAGCAGTTTCCTACAAAGCCCGAACATTTTCAAAAATGGATGGAGCTGTTCAGCACTGCGGTTGATGACCTTTTTGCGGGTCCCAATGCCGATAAAATGAAACAACATGCGGCATCAATAGCAGCTGTTATGATGCAAAAAATATAGGGATCAACAGTTATCTGTTACGCACAGCACAGAAGATCACAGAAGTATTTATGTGTAAAGTCAGTGACGTCTGTGAGTAACATCACCGGCTTTTTGTACTGAAAGCCTGGCTTGTTTGTATGCTGGCTAACCAACCGGCACTGAATAACAAAATAGCTGCAGCTCCCAGTAGCATCTCGTTAATATACGGAATGGGTATATAGGCAAAAGCTGCAAATCCTTGTATACCTAAAAGTAATTCATTAAGCGCTATACCTGACAGGAAGCTCAAAGCTGCCAGCTTTGCGGCTTTAGTTGGACGTATTACTTTTTGACAGAACAGGTAACCTGTTAAAAACAGGCTGTAAACAGCCAGCAATACGAGGTGCAAATAAGCAATTACAACCGGTCTGTATCCAAATACCAGCTGGCTCAATGACGGGATAACTGAAATAGTCTGTAAAGTAAATTTTATGGTAAGTGCAATAGCCGAAATGTAGAATAGTAATTTTATCCACCGGGGAAAGGTACCAGGGAACTGGGAGCCGTAGTATTTCCATAACTTCCGGAGCAAGGAAAGCCAGCAGAAAAATTGCACAAGAGTTGCTGCTACAGTAATTATATAGAGCCAAACCGGTAGTTTAGCCCACAATATGGACAAAAAGAAAGTAGGGATAACAGTTGCTGCAAAAAGAATGAAATATTTTTTAAGAGAAGGAAAGTGTTTAGGCATATAAGCCGTAACCAGGGCTATACAGCCAAAAAGAAACCAGCCATTATATTGAAAATGGAGATAGTAATAAACAGAACCGAGATAGAACTCATGCTGAATGTTTTTTGAAGCCATCATATAGGCTAACGAAAGAGGCCCTCCAGCTGAGAGTACATTGAGCAGTAAAGCGCCTATAGCCCAGGGTTTTGAAGGGTGAGAAGCGGGAAGCCACCTGCTGTCTTTTATAAAAGCAACAGCATAGATAATGGCAATTAATATAGAAAGAGTAGAAAATGTAATAGAAACCGCTTTATAGCCCTGTATGCTAAATGCTACCAGCATACCAAATGACGATATAAGATTAAATGCCAGCAAAGCCTTGTATATTTTTTGTCTGGGCTGTGGCAGATAAGGCCATAAAAATATTGCAAACCCTGTGTACAGGATTTGACTGATCCATCCGCTGAAAGCAAAATGGGAATGGGCGTGCAATAAGTGTTTCTGTTCAAGAAAAGGAAAACTGAAGGCAATTTTATAACGCATTAAAAAACCGTAAAGCGCTACAATAGCCAGGTTAAACAATCCCCATCTTAACCATTTAACTAAGCCTGAATCTGTCATCAGAAATAAAGTTTATGATCTTTTATTTTTACTGTTCCTTTTGCTTTCATTCTCATCAAAGTGCGGATAACGGTTTCCACCCTAAGCCCTGTAAAGTCAGCTATTTGCTGCCTTGTGTAGCATACCAGCTCCATCTGACCGTTGTGGCTGTGTTGTTTATTGTTCTTTAGGAACTGAAAGATCTTTTCTTCAGGAGTATGCTGCACCCATATTTGTACCGATGCAGATTTACTATAAATGCGCTCTGCAAAAGTGTACATCATTTTGTTCATGAGTTCCGAATAATCATGTAAAATATCAAGAAAGTGCTCTTT
>DAOLFI010000732.1:0-2629 GCA_035326385.1 Niabella sp. | reverse complement strand
ATACTAAAAACGGGGTTCCCATTGATGAGGATAAGGCACTCGATTTTTCTGTCCCCAACCAACTAAGAACAGGGACTGCGGCGGAGAAATACAATATACGGGAGGGATATATTACTGCCAGGCTGAACTTTGACAGGGAGCCACGTTTTTATGCTGACCTGTGCTTTGACGGCGGTAACTGGTATATGAATGATAGCAAGAACGGAGATGCAGATACCTATTATGTGCAGGGTAAAATGGGAGAGCTTGCTGGTGCATCGGATGTGGCCTATTATAATATTACCGGCTATTTTATTAAAAAGCTAGTAAACTGGGAATCTACCATCGGCAACGGTTTTGCAAGCTGGAAAGCCTATCCCTGGCCACGTATGCGGCTGGCTAATTTATACCTTATGTATGCTGAAGCCCTTAATGAAGCAGAGCCTGGCAATTCCACCGCCATTGAATATATAGACAGGGTAAGACAGCGGGCAAGTTTACCAGGTGTAGTACAATCATGGACTAATTTTTCAAGGAACCCTACCAAATATCAAACACAGGAAGGACTGAGAGAAATAATAAGAAGAGAGCGTTCTATTGAGCTGGCGTTTGAAGGAAACCGTTTCTGGGATTTACGGCGCTGGAAAACGGCTGCTTCGGAATTGAATACAGATATCACCGGCTGGAACGTTTTCAGCTCCGCTACACCATCCTATTACCAGGAAAGGGTGGAGTACAGCCGGAACTTTATAACACCCCGGGATTATTTCTGGCCAATAGGCGACTATGATACAAGAAGAAACCCTAACCTGGTAGAAAATCCGGGTTGGTAAAAATTATTGCCATCAATAAAAGATAAACAGATGAAACGAACCTATTATTTTTTTATAATTATAGCGATGATGCTTCTTGCTGCCTGCAGCAAAACTGCAGAATTCAGAGATCCGTCAGGAGATGACAGATCGCAACCAGCTATGCTTTCAAATGCCGTTGTGCAGAATATAGCAGGAGGAGCTAAGATCTCCTATAAGCTACCTAACGATCCGGGTATTTTATATGTTAAAGCTGTATATACAGGATCCAATGGTAAAGAAGCTGAGGTGAAAGCATCTTACTACACCAGTTCGCTGGTAGTACAGGGCTTTTCAGATACCAATCCCCACGAGGTGAGCTTATATACCGTTAGCAGGAATGAGGTGGCATCTCAGCCTGTAAAGGTAGAGATCAAACCGCTGAAAGCACCTATTTTTAAGGTACTGGAGAGTGTTGACCTTTACGCTGCTTTTGGAGGATATAATCTTACTGCACGGAACACCGACTCTGCTGATGTGGCATTGATCATTTTGAAAAAAAATGATTTGAATGAATGGGAGCCGGATAATAACCGGAGTATTTATACCAGCGGCAGCATTATTTCTTCGCAGATCAGGGGGCTTGATGCTGTGGAGCAAACGGTTGCCTATTTCGTAAGAGACCGCTGGGGAAACAGAACGGACACGGTTTTTAAATCTGTTACACCTTACTTTGAAACGCTGATGGACCGTTCAAAGTATAAATCGCTTCCGTTGCCCGGTGATGCGCCATTGCTTTATGGTACAGTGGTAACCAATATGTGGGATAACAGACTGAGCTGGCCTTATGTGGCTTTTGCAGAAACCAGTGCAGGTCCCAGCATGCTTACAGTAGATATGGGACAGATAGCCCAGGTGAGCCGTATATGGTGGCTGGCGCAGTCTGACTGGAACAGGTATTATCTGGATCGTACTATGAAAAAGTTTGAAATTTATGGTTCTGCAAATCCTAATCCAAACGGCGCATTGGATGATTCCTGGTATTTGCTGGGCACTTATGAAATCATTAAACCATCGGGTCTGCCTTATGGCACCGATAACGAGTTAGATGCTGCAACAGCCCGCGCCGGCTTTAGTTGTGATGTAGATCTTAAAGCGCCGAAGGTGAGGTATATACGTTTCAGGAGCTTTGTGAATTTTGTAGGAACTAGCGGGCTGGCTATTGATGAGTTTGCCGCTTATGGCGATAATCGCTGATAAAACCATTATTAATATAGATGGGAATAAAAAATAAACAGATGAAACAAATTATAAAATACGTAACGCTGTTAATGGCTCTTGTCTTATTCAGCAGCCTGCTTTTTTTCTCGTGCACGAAAGAAGATGCTTTTAAGAAGTACACTAAAGATGGAGAAAGGATTTATACCGGCAAGCTGGATTCGGTAAAAGTATATTCAGGGAAGGGGAGAGTGCGGCTGACGGGCATGCTGGATGCTGATCCAAAGATTAGTTTATTAAAGGTGTTTTGGAACGGCGATAAGGATTCGGCTGCTTTTGACATCGACAAAAGCGGCAGTGACTACCCTGCGTTTGACAAAACCATTATGGTAGATGAGGGTATTAAATCTTTTAAGATCAGAACGTATGATGAGCAAAACAATACTTCGATCAATGTATTTGCAACCGGTGTTTCTTATGGTGAGAACTATAGAAAGCGCCTGCTCAACAGGTCGATCATTTCCTGGACCTTTACCGGTGGAAATATTGTTATTGACTGGGACCAGGTTGATAATACATTAGGGCCGGTAAGTACGGAAATTACTTACATACAGAATGGCGTGGCAAAAATGATAACAACA
>DAOLFI010000731.1:0-2632 GCA_035326385.1 Niabella sp. | reverse complement strand
GGCAAGATGGATACTGATACTGCTACTCGTTTTCTTCATCATCTCTTATATTTACCGCCATGCGCCTTCTGTTGATAAAAAATGGAAGCTCTTTACACCCGGATCTGTTGTAGCCACCTGCCTGGTTGTTATCTGTACATTAGGCTTCACCTGGTGGGTGAGCCAGTTTGGCACTTATAATAAGCTGTACGGATCTATTGGCACTATTATTTTTGTTTTAGTACTGATCTTTTTAAATTCACTTATCCTCTTAATAGGCTTTGAGCTGAATGCCAGCATTTATTCCCTTTCCCGGCAGGAGGCCGAAGGTCAAAAGCAGGAGGCTTAAGGCGGGGTGCTGGTTCCAGGTTCCATGTTCAGGCTAATAGTTCATGGTTCATGGTCAAATTCATTGAGCATTGATTGTTGAGGATTGAATATTGAGTGTTTGGATACTCTATACACAAGCGGGAAATATTCAATAATCAATTTTCAATATATCAATATTCAATTCGTGGTAAAGAGACTTTTAGCCTTTTCACTTTCATCTCGTACATCGTAGACCTAACATCGTACATTTTACATTATGCTGGATACCTTCAACAACCTTTAACCCTTACCAACTCTGCCAATTGTCATCAGTCAACTGTCATCTTAAGATGATCTGGAAGTCAGAAAGTCCGAGGTCAGAAGACCGAAGCTTCTGTCCGGCCTTCAGCTTCCAGCTTTTAGCTCATCGTTAGTTTATAGTTCGAACAGTCATCGTCTGAATACTAAGTACTAAAATCCAACATCTATCGTTTAGAAATTTACACACCCAAAATAATATCCGGGCTGATATTTAGTTTCTGGCTGATGACCCGTGCTACTTTCAGTGTAGGCTCGCTTTTGCCGGTAAGATATTCACTGATCCTGGATTGACTTACCTGTAACAAATCTGAAAGCCTGCTTTGGTTTAGACCCATTTCATACATTCTTAGTTTCAGAACATCAGGAAGTTTAGGGTTTCCTATTGCAAAATTTTCTTCCGAATAATCTGCTACCAGGTTGGATAACAATTTCAATTCGATAAAATTTTTATCTGTTTCAGGTGTATCATCATCAACCAATGGCAAAAGCTGCTCCACTCGCTCAACGGCCCAATTATACTGGCTTTCGTTTTCTATCCTAGTCATGATCAGATATTTTTAATGTCATTTACAGTATCGTATTCCTTATGCGTCCCCACAAAACGGATATAAACAAATTGAATCTGAAACCGGATAACAGCCACTATACGAAAACTATTCCCTTTGATGTTAAAAACATACCGTCCATTACCCACATTATCCACCGTGTTAAATGTGCTTTTAATATCTGCAAAATTTGTCCATTCACTTCTTTTTACAATTTTCGCCCATTCCTGCAAAGCTGTTTTAGCTTCGGGGTGCCTTTCAGAAAATTGCTTTAAGGTTTGCTCTGTGAATATCCGCATCGCTGCACTTTATACAAAGATATACATAATATCCAAAATTTAAATAAAATATCTGAAAAACAAAATTTCAAATAAAAAAAGAGTAGCTGCTCTGGCTGATAGTTCATTGTTGATGGCAATTTACTGGATGCGGGTTTCAAGTTACCAGTTACAATCTAAGCCCTATGCTTCCGGCTTTTCTTTTTACTTTCAGAGTTTTCATTAAGCATTGATTGTTGAACATAGAATATTGAGTGTTCTGATATTCTATACAACAAGCGAAAAATATTCAATGATCAATTTTCAATACGTCAATATTTAATAGCAGTAAAAAGAGCTTTGGCCTTCAGCCTTTCGTTTTCAATTCGTACACCCTATACCGTACTTCTTACAGCATACAGTTTTCTATCTAACTTCTAAGTATTATCGTTTAAATTCTAAGTACTAAAATCTAACGTCTATCATCCGGCATCTGTTAACGCTCATCTGTCATCCCTTCTAATCCCCACTGTCTTTGCAAATCAAGCTTATAAGCACAATCATTTTCATTCCCGTTATAATGGCCGGCCACACTTTTTTGTCTGTAGGCCTCGTAAAGCGCTACAGCGCAGGCCACACTAATATTCAGCGATTGTATAACACCTGCCTGTGGAATAATAAAATTGCCATCGGCCAATTCACGTATATCATCGCTCACACCCGAATGCTCATTACCAAATATCAATGCTATCTTCCTGGTAAGGCCCATTTCATAAAGTGGCAGGGCAGCATCGCTTAAATAGGTAGTGAATATTTGCTCATACTTTTTTCTTAGCACTCCAAAACAGGCCCCGATATTATCAAACTGATGCACAGAAAGCCATTTAGCAGCACCAGAGCTGCTCCTGGCACCCCATTTTTTATGACGGGGAATTTTGGTATTCAATATATATACATCCTGCACCCCAACAGCATCGCAGGTGCGCATCACTGCAGAAACATTATGAGGATCGAACACATTTTCCAGAACAACAGCAAGACCCGGCTGCCGTTTGGCAATTACAGTTTTAAGTCTCGTACTTCTTTCTTCAGTCATACGTAGAAGCTGTTATACTATTATCAAAGTAAATAAATTCTTAATAAATTGGTTTAACTTTATCTGCAAAGCTGGTCAGACCGTGACGGTCAGACCAGGTATGTGAGCACTTGTTTTAAATAAAA
>DAOLFI010000730.1:0-2633 GCA_035326385.1 Niabella sp. | reverse complement strand
AGCAAAAGACTCGCCCTGGTACGCTGTTCTGTGGGTAGCGTGGCGAGTACTGTTAATACAAAGATGGGGCTGTTTCATAAGGGATGAAAACCAGTTTCGCCACAAAGGCGCAAAGACACTAAGATAGAGAAATAAGAATACTTTGTGCCTTCGTGTTTTCGTGGCAAATTACTCTTTTGAGACAGCCTCATAATTTTTTCGCGGAATAATCAGGGTATATGTCCCGTATCTGGTCCAGCAGCTCCTGGAAATAATTGGGCTGGTTGCCTGATTTTAAGCGCTCATCATCCAGCGTAAACCCTTTTATTAAATATTCCTTCAAACGCTGAGTGGCCCACTTACGAAATTGAATACCACGGTGGCTATCTGCCCGGTACCCGACAGATATGATTACATCCAAATTGTAAAACTTGGTATTGTACATTTTACCATCAGCGGCAGTTGTTCGGAAATACCGAACAACTGAATCTTCATCTAATTCCTCCTTCTTAAAAATATCTGTCAAATACTCACTAACGGAAGATTTGGATTTTTGATAGAGCGTACACATTTATGCTTGTTTAAGCCAAACATCTTCTCTCTCAAGTCTTGCTTCAATCCTTGTATCTCCTCCCTCTGTTTGATAATTTGTTTTGAATGTATTTCTTAATTTGTTCGATATATTAATCTTGTTTATTGAGATGGATTGTTATAAAACAAAATATAAGTACACTGACAGGAAGGCGAGGGGTCAGGGTCCAAAATTTTGAACCCTGACTGCTGTAACCCAAAATAAAATACCTTTGAAAGTCTGTTAAGCAGTCTATGGTTGATAATGTATCATTTACTTGGATATGGATCATAGCAGGGGCACTCGTACTCCTGCTTTCCGTTATTATATATTTGATTGTAAGATTATCAAAATCTGAAGCGCGGAAAAAAGAAATCGAAGTATTATTTGGGCAAATAGAAGGGCAGATGAATTCGTTGCAGCTTGAAGCATTGGAATCAAAATTAAATCCACATTTGTTTAAGAATATCCTTAATTCGGTTCAGTCGCACGCCTACCAGACTTATTTTGCACTGGATAAATTAGGCAATGTGCTGGACTATATTTTATATGAAAGCCGGAAAAAGTTTGTTACACCCAAAGAAGAAATAGACTTTGCCCTCAGCCTTATCGAGATCAATAAAATTAAGGTAAGCCCGCTCTTTGAGCTTAAGGTAAAAACAAAAATTAACGAGAGCGAGCCGCTGTATAAGCAGCGTTTACTGGCGCCATTGATCTCTATCGACCTTATTGAAAATGCTTTTAAACACGCCGACCTTCAAAGCCCCGATGCTTTTATATCAATAGTTTTTGACTTTAATGATAATTATTTTACCATAACTGTAGCTAACAGGATATCTTCTAAAAAGCCGTTGGAAAACGAGAAAAGCGGCATAGGGTTAATGACATTGGAGCAACGCCTCCATATCATCTATAAAAACCATTTTAAACTGGAAAGATTTGTGGAGGGGGACACCTATATTGCTCATTTAAAAATCAATCTTCTTGAACACAAAGCTCAGATGCTTGCTGTTAGACGATGAATTGCCGGGGCTTACGTATCTGAAAATGCTCTGCGAGCAGCTTCCCGAGCTGGAAGTTGTGAAGGCTTTTAATGACCCTCATGTATTTTTAAAAGAAATGCCTTCCCTTCATTTTGATTTTTGCATCCTGGATATCGAAATGCCCGGCATGAACGGATTGCAGGTGGCCAGCCTGATGAATAAGAAGCCCGTTATTTTTACCACGGCATATAAAGAGTATGCTGCTGAAGCCTTTGATCTGAATGCTGTGGACTATGTGAGGAAGCCTGTTAAAAAGGAAAGATTATTGCAGGCCGTTTACAAGGTAAAGGCGCTCCTGGAAAACAAGGGGGCTGGTTCTCCCTTTATTCAGCTTAATACAGATAAAGGGAAGTCGTTGATTTATTTTGATCAGCTGTTGTACATCAAAACCTCGGAAATTGATAGCCGTGATAAAGTGGCTATGCTGAAAGATCAATCGACCATTAGGCTTAAGAATATTTCTTTTGAGAAGTTGCAGCAGTTGCTGCCTTCGGAGGATTTCATCCGGGTAAATAAAAAAGAAATGATCGCGCTGAAGATATTAGATGTATTTTCTTCTGACGAGATCACTACAAAGATCTTAACCGGCCCCGGCCAGTTCTTAAAGGTAACATTAAGCGAAGCCTACCGGAAAGAGTTTATTCAGAAAATAAGGCTTTGATCTTATTACATTTTTTGACCGCCTTATTACATTTTTGAGATTTTTACCCGGAAAAATCTTTTCAAAAACCTTTCAAAACACCATATTCGCATAGAGAATTCAGGGCTTCCGATTTCGGTATACGGAAGAGTTATGCCGATCAGATTTTAAGATAACATTATTCCAAATGTTTGTCAGGCTGAGGCCCAAATAATAAAAAAATCGAGTTCATTGAAATGACAAGAAGCATTGTCAGGCAGTCCCGATAGTTATCGGAATGACGAAGCCTGGAGCGATGGATTACTAACGTCCTTCGTCAAGCTGTTAATGACAAGTAGGCTAAGGGTTTGAAAATCAATGTCGTCCTGAGCTTGACGAAGGACATTTTGCTTTAAGGATG
>DAOLFI010000729.1:0-2634 GCA_035326385.1 Niabella sp. | reverse complement strand
TATATAACGGCGGTACGGGGATTGGGGTGCGCAACGACTGGTTAAGGGGTAACAAAGAGTTATTACCTGAAATTACTGAAGCACAGGAATATGGTGTGGACCTGAAGTTTTTCCGCAATCGAGTGGGACTGGAATTTACCTACTATAAAAACAGCAGTTTTAACCAATTGATGCAGCCTCGTACCTCGCAGGCTACAGGTTATATCCTGATGTGGACTAATGCAGGAAATATTGTAAATAATGGTCTGGAGTTGACGCTGACCGGTTCACCTGTCAAACAGGAAGACTTTACATGGGATGTAACCATCAATGCATCCCGTAACAAAGGTAAAGTAACCAACCTCTTGCCTGGATTGGATATTCTGTACGTAACAGACGTACAGGTAGGAACTGCCAAGGCGGCTTCGTTCAATGGCGGAAACTTTATGGCTATTTCGGGTTCGAAATGGCTGAGAAGCCCCGAAGGTCATTTGGTATTGAATAAAGACAACGGTATGCCCCGATCTGACGGACTGGAGACATACGAGATTGGAAACAGGGAACCAAGGCTTTTCGGCGGTATTAACAACAGCTTCCAATATAAAAACTGGAATCTTTCTTTCTTATTGGATTATCGAATCGGAGGCGATGTATATAACGGCACCGATTACTATATGACTACTATGGGAATGAGCGCCCGCTCTGCAAATCGTGAAAAACTGACGATCACGGGGGTAGTTGAAACCGGAAAAGCTGCTGATGGAACGCCTATTTATTCTGATCTGCAAACATTTGAATACGAAAGAGGTAAAATGTACACAGTTGGAAATCAAACAGCAAGTGGAGAAAGCCTTATTAATGGTTACTGGCAGGGTGCCTATAACTTAGAGTCCGCTAATTATATGACTAATACCAACTGGCTGCGCCTGCGCACCGTTTCTTTAGGCTACTCGCTTCCGGCATCGGTGTTGAATCGTGTGAAAGCTATTAAAGGGGCAAATCTTACAGTAACAGGAACAAACCTTTGGTTATTGACAAACTATAAAGGTATGGATCCTGAAACTTCAGCAGCCGGCGCAGGAGCAATTGGCCCAAGTTCGGTTGGAATAGATTACAATGGCATTCCGGCCTTATCGGGTATAACTTTTGGACTTAACCTGACTTTTTAAAAACAAGGAATTATGAAAAAACTATCATATATATTAGTCGCTTTGCTGGTACTGAACCTCGCTTCCTGCAAAAAATGGTTAGATATAAACGATAACCCCAGTAAAGCCAGTGAAGTGGTGCCTACACCGGATTTGCGGTTGCGGTCTATACAGATGCAATTTATAGACGCTTACGAATCTTCGGGCACACGCGCTGGTTGGATTACACAAAATGTTACCAAGACTATAGGTACCACCAATAATGATGCAATTATCCGTTGGGATTTCCCTTTGGCGTCAACAACCTGGCCTTATCAGGCATGGTTCGTGTACACGGCCTCCAACCTGGAGCCACTTATCAATAAGGCTACCGAAGAAGAGGCCTGGCACTATGTGGGCGCAGCACAGCTGATCCATGCCTGGGGATTTATGCTGATGCTGGATCTATATGGCGAAATGCCTTATACAGAAGCTTTAGGAGCTAATATTTCTCCGAAATACGATGACGGTAAAACAATCTTCTATGGATGTATGGAAATGCTGGATAAGGCCATTGAAAACCTGTCCAAAACACAGCCGGTAAAAGCCACACCGCTATCCGGCGGTGATATCTGGAACGATGGCGACCCGCAAAAATGGTTGAAACTGGCATACGGATTAAAGGCGCGTTGGTTAAACAACTTATCCAAAAAGTCCTTTTATGACCCTGATGCAGTGTTAGCCGCCCTGGCAAATGGCCCTCAGTCTGTAGCAGATAACACTGTAATGGATGCCATCAATACCTCGGAAACCAATATTTCCGGTATTGTTTCCGCAATGCAGCATACAAATTTAGGAGGGACAGCAAACCGTGTAACTAAATGGTATACGGATCTACTCACCAACACATTTACTGGTGGATCAGGTGTTATAGATCCCCGTGCTACACGCATTATTCCAAGCGCAGAATTCTATAACAGTACAACGGGTAAAAAGGAATGGCGCTTATCGCAGGGAGTGGATTTAAAATCCAATATCCGGACTAGCTCAGGGCCTGTTGCATACGAAATTATGGCTACAAGAGCAGGTACTACTACCCACCCTTCCGGTCATGTACGTGCAACGGCAGCTCAGCGTAGCGATGGTTCATTCACTAACCGATGGTTTACTACAAATACCACAGCTGCCCGTCAGGGGGATTCGGTATATATCTCCATTTATTCGGATCGCCTGGATTGGATCGCAACGCACCCTGACAACAAAAATGATCAGTACCTGGCTAATCGGTATAACGGGATGACGCTTGATAATCCAAGCTTTAACGGCAATGTGATCAACATCAACTCTACAGGCAGCTTTTATATCCGGGCTGACGCACCAGCGCACTTGTTAACATACCACGAAATGTGTTTTATCAAAGCAGAAGCTTTGTTCAGAAAAGGTGACCGTGGAAGCGCATTGACAGCCTATAGGGATGGCATTCGTGCACATATGGAAGCGATGAATGAAAAGCTAAAAGAGTATGATC